>CAZEKS010000296.1:0-3663 GCA_964512795.1 uncultured Syntrophaceae bacterium | reverse complement strand
GGTTGGTCGTGATTACTGTTCCAGCCCATAAAGTTCGACAGTTTGGAGTGGAGTTCTATCAAACCTCTTTTACATCCAGGGACATCCCAAAGTTGGTTCAATTTGAAGTGTTGAATTATCCCACCCTGGGGGAGGAGGAGAAGCCACGAAAGGCCGGGAAAACCTCAGCAATCAACTGGGAGTTGCTGGAAAAACGGATCGGGAGGAGTGAGGCTGCCTTTCAAAGGCCGATGATTCGGAAGAAGATTCGTGAATTGGTTCAATATTATTCGGATTGTCAGGAGGCCCGCAATCTGCCCGCCATCCCGGGAGCGGTTATTATGATTACAGAGAAACGGCTTAAATTTTCACCCATTGGGAAGAACCCCAATTTGGGGATGCTTCAGATTCCAGAAGAAACCGGAATCCTGAGGTGTCTGGATGGTCAGCACCGATTGTTAGCGCTCAGCGCTCAAACCGAAAAAGATGTGGAGATCGATGTCCCTGCCGTCCTCTTCGACAGCCTGGATCCTCGTCAGACCGTCGAGCTTTTTGTCACGATCAATGCCAAACATACACGACTGAATCCCTCTCATCTGATTTCGTTGGCGGGTCGAAGGCTTTATGCAGACCGGTATCAAGCCTTGGCCCATGACATCATCCGTGAGCTCAATGAGGAGGAGAGTTCTCCCTTACGGGGGGAGATCAAAATATTGGGCGTCGGGAAAGGCAGAGTTTCCCAGGCCTCTCTGGCCGATGAGATGGTGGACCTTTTTAGTAACATTGAGAAACTCGGAGGAAAGGAACGATTTAAGGATTTCGAGCAGAACGGGAGAAGATTTTTTCTGAACTACATGAAGGCCATTCTAACAGTCTTCTCAAAGGCCTGGTCAGGCCGAAAATATAGCATTAGAACCGGAGTAGCCCTCCGGGCCTTCGTTCGCGTGAGCCCCGATGTCATGGCACGATCGAAGGAGTTAAAAAATGACTCCTTCGACTATTTTGGCATACGGGAGGCGATCAAACCCTGGGGGGATAGGATTGGAGAAGGCCGGTTTGAGACAGAGGGAGAGTGGCGGAAGAAGCTGGCAGGAGGGACAAGGGGGACGGTAGAACTTCTCAGCCGGGAACTCCGGGATGCCTTAAAGGCTTCTTGAAAAACGTTCCAGCATTTACCGATACACTACATTATTAATAAATCCAGAAGTTGGATTGAAAAGGCAGTTGAGTGTGCTTCCAAACCTTTACTAAGCGGGTTTTTACTATGTTTTACGGGTAACATGCGATATCAACGAAGGTGACTTTTTCAATGTGCTTATAAACACAGCAGCAGAACGCTGAAAGGTTCCGCTGTAAAGCTTTGCCAGCACACCCAACTACCTTTTGGAACGTTTTTTATGCAATGGGCGGGTAAATTAGGACACAAAACACGGGCGCGGTATTTTTCCAGTAGAGGGGATTGTGAATGAAGCGATATCTCATCATCGGGAATGGAGTGGCGGGTGCGAGAGCAGCAGTCAAGATCAGGGAGGAGGATCAGAAAGGGGAAATCCACATTTTTACAGAAGAGGCTTATCCATTTTACTACCGGGTCCGATTTCCTGAGTTCGTGGCAGGAGAGGTGACCATTCAGAACCTCACCATCCATACCAAGGAATGGTATCAAAGCAAAGGGATATCAATCCATTTAGAAGAACCCATCACAGAGGTCAATGTCCAAAAAAAAGAGGTTACCCGTCAGCAAGGAAAGAGCTATGCTTACGACCTCCTACTCATGGCAACGGGTGGCAATCCCTTCGTCCCCCCAATCAAAGGGAGGGAAAAGAAAGGTGTCTTCACCCTTCGGACAGTGGAGGATGCAATCCGTATGAAGGAATTTTCAGGAGGAGTGAAGAAGGCAATCCTTATCGGTGGAGGGCTTGTGGGGTTGGAGACAGGAGGGGCTCTGCTGAGGCGAGGTATAAAAGTGGCCGTGATTGAGCATAATCCAAGAATCCTTCCCAGACAGATGGATCCTGAAGGAGCTGAAATTTTACAAAGGAAAATGGAGTCAATGGGATTTTCCTTTTTCCTCAATGGTCAATCTGAGGAAATTCTTGGGAAGGAAACGGTGGAGGGAGTTAGCCTCAAAGACGGGAGGACGGTCGAAGGCCAGATGGTCATCGTCTCAGCAGGTGTGAAACCAAATATAAAACTCGCCCAAGCCATGGGCCTGGAAACAAAGAATGGAGTTTTGGTCAATGATCGTTTGGAAACGAAGAGCGAGGGTATCTTTGCAGCAGGAGACGTCGCAGAACATCGAGGCCGTTGTTACGGCATCTGGCCAGCCGCTCAGAGACAAGGGGAGACGGCCGGGGTCAATATGGCAGGAGGAAATGCGCTTTATGAAGGAACAGTCGTTTCAAATACGTTGAAGGTAGTGGGCATTGATCTGACCGCTGCGGGGGAGATCGATGCAGAAGGGAAATTAGACTGTGTCGTGAGAAGTGATCGTGAAAAGTGTATTTACTGCAAAGTAGCTTTTAAAGAAGATAAAATCGTTGGTTGTATCGTTCTTGGAGATGTCGAGGAGAGGTCAGAGATACTCGGTGCTGTTGAAAAAAGTGTCAATATCAATCAAATAAAGAGATTGCTTCTTAAGGAAGGGTCCGATTTTAAAAATCTGAAATGAAGTTAAAGGATTTTTAGGTGAACATGGCCAATAAAAAATCCACCGAACTCATTGAGCTCGATGGATTCTTTTGTGAAAAAGTGTTAATGAGGAGGAAAGAGTTTTTTCTATTCTTGATGATAACTATACATCATCCACATTAAAAGAAGATTAAAATAAGGTTAAAACTTTCTAATCTTTCACCCCTGCCTGCCCTGCCCTCGGTCGGGACCGGGGCCAGCAGGCAGGCCCACTTTTTACCCCTTGGGAGAGGGTCGTCAGGAATGGAGGTGGCCAATGGAAGAGGAAAGGAAGCTGACAGAAGAAGAATTTGTTCTCCAGGCAATTAAAAGATTAAGAAAAGAACCGTTCCGAGGCATTCATAGTGTTTACAGTGGTTTTAACGAGGCCTTCAGAAAATATTTCGGAACAAACCCGGTGGAGGCCACTTCCAAATTGACGGCTGAAGGGAAGATAGAAACAAGGCTTTTTAAAGGGGGAGTAATGTTTTTCCTTCCCGGAGAGGCTCCGAAAAGAGCTTCAGCGGATGAAATCGTTCAATTGATATCGGATTCCGGGAACCGATCTCTTTCTGACGAGGAGTTTGTCGTCGAGGGGATAAAAAAATTAAGAAGGGAACCTTACAAGGGGATCCACAGCGTCTTCAGCGGGCTCAATGACGCCTTCCGAAAACATTTTAACAAAGACCCAGTTGAATTCACGGGCAAAATGGCTTCAGCAGGGAAGATTGAAATCATCCCAATAAAAAGTGGCAAAGGGGTGATGCTTTATCTGCCTGGTGAAGGGCCCAGAGGGCGTAAAACAGACGAAGCCCTGAAGAAGATTTTAGGGTAATTGCTTAAAACATAACTTCCTAAATGTGAATTGACCTGGCAGGATAACGATCAAGCTTATCAGCTCCTTTTAGTGCATCCGGTGGGCGCACTTGTGACGCTTTTTCTCCTTTTCCTGACTACATATTCAGCCTCAGGCTCATGGACAACAGGGAAGCCATCCATCCATGACAAATTCTT
>CAZEKS010000295.1:0-3679 GCA_964512795.1 uncultured Syntrophaceae bacterium | reverse complement strand
CGTGCGGGCCAGCGTGGAATTGGAGGATATCACAGGAGGCTTTGTCAAGGCAGTGGTATTCGCTGTCCTTGTCTCAATGATCTGCTGCTTTCAAGGTTACTATACTCATATGCGAAGGGATAGCTACGGTGCGAAGGCTGTGGGGCTTTCCACCACGTCGGCGGTGGTCATGTCGTGCGTGCTCATCCTCGTCGCCGATTATGTGGTTACCTCTCTTCTTCTGTAGGGATCCATGAAAAATCTATTGATTGAATTCCAAAGAGTGAGCAAGCGGTTTGACACCCGTAGGGTCCTCGATCAGGTTGACCTGAAGATCTATGAGGGAGAGGTTACCACCATTATTGGAAAGAGTGGCAGCGGCAAGAGCGTGCTGCTCAAACACATTATCGGGTTGCTGACACCCGATGAAGGCAGCATCCTGTTCCAGGGTCAACCTGTTCAGAAAATGAGCAAGAGCGAGCGGGATCGGTACTTTAGTCAAATCAGTTACATGTTTCAGAATAACGCTCTCTTTGACTCGATGACGGTTTTTGAAAATATTGCTCTGCCACTTCGGCAGACCACCCCTCTAAGCCAGAAGGCTATTGAAGAGCGGGTAAAGGCCAGAATGGAGCAGATGGAACTTACGGACGTAGCCCAGAAATACCCGTCGGAGCTCTCAGGAGGCATGCAGAAGCGGGTGGCGTTGAGCCGAGCCCTGGTGACAGATCCCAAGATGGTGCTTTTTGATGAACCCACCACGGGCCAGGATATCATCCGCAGGAATGCCATCTTGAGCATGATCGCTGAATACCAGCGGAAGTTCGGCTTCACAGCGGTTCTCATTAGCCATGACGTCCCGGATGTCTTCTTCATCTCAAACCGTATCCTCGCCCTCAGTGAGGGGAAGATCATTTTTCAGGGAACGCCGGAGCAGTTCGAGGAGTTCGAGCATCCTTTCATCGACGAATTTGTCCAGAGCCTTGAGGATTTTCAGGAACATCTTACCGGAATTCAAACCAAGCGGCAATTCAGGGCTCGGAATCAAATGGGCCTCAGACGGAAACGTCCTCAAGAAGGCTATGTTGTGGCCTTATTTACACTGCAGGACTTTGACCAACTTTGTGAGCATATGGGGCATACCCAAGGGCAGAAAGTGATCAATGCCATGGGGACATACATCAACAAACATTTCGGCGCCGTGGGAGGATTTTCTGCCCGTCAGAGCAAGAATCAGTTTACCACCTTTCTTCCCTTTTCAAACCTCAACGAAGTGGAACGAATTCTGAAAAAATTTGCCGTGGATCTTCAGGAAGAGGGATTACGCACGATTCAAGCAGAGGCTCACATTCCTCACGACCTCTGCTTCCCATTCGCTATTCTTTCGGGTTTCGCCGAAAGCAAAGCAGGGGAAGAAGAGATTGATCTTGTTTTTAAGAAGGCCGAGGCGAGCCAGAAGGAAATTGCCAGGGTCTACTGTGAAATACGGAGGTAAAAGGGAATGAAAAAATATCGTCATGAAACAGTGGCTGGAATCTTCGTACTCATCGGGCTGGTATGCGTGGGATATATGACCGTGAAACTCGGGAAGGTGAAACTCCTGGGGCACGATTCGTATCCTCTCTACGCCCGCTTCAATTCGGTGTCTGGATTGAGAGCCGGTAACCCCGTGGAAATGTTGGGGATCGAAATCGGAGAGGTCGCAGGTTTCAAGCTCGATCAAGAAAAGCAAGTGGTCATGGCGGAATTCAAAATAATAGAAGGCATCAAGGTGTATGAGGATGCGATTGCGTCCATTAAAACATCAGGCCTCATTGGTGACAGGTATGTCAGTCTCGATGCAGGAGGATCGGGTTCGATCCTGAACCCGGGAGGAATCATTACGCAGACTGAATCGCCCCCCGATCTCTCGGACCTCATCGGGAAATATGCTTTCGGCGATATCGGAAAAGAAGGGAAGGAGAAGAAATAACCATGAGAAAATCGCTCGTTATGTTGATCATTTTTCTCACCGCTCTCAAGCTCTTGCTGGTTTCTGCCCTTGCCGCTCCCCCTCTGGAAACCATTCAAACACAGGTCAACCGGGCGCTAGAGGTGTTGCGGGACCCGGCTCTGAAGGCGGAATCCGCCAGGGAGAGTAAAGAAAAGAAGATCTGGGCTATCGTCGATGGTGTCTTTGATTACACCGAGCTTTCGAAACGGACATTAGCCCAGCATAGGAAACAGTTCACCCCTGACCAACAGGAAGAGTTTACACGTCTTTTCGGAAAACTCCTCGGCAGCGTCTACATGGACAGGATCACGGCGTATCAAGACGAGAAGGTGGTTTTCGGTAAAGTCACTAACCTCTCAGATCAAACCGCTGAAGTTCAAAGCGAGGTCGTTAAGTCATCGAAGTCAATTCCAATCCATTATAGAATGATCTTCGAGAACGGAGAGTGGAGGGTCTACGATGTGGTGATTGAAGGGGTCAGCCTGGTGCAGAATTATCGCAGCCAGTTCAGGGAGATTCTGACGAACAAATCCCCCGAGGATCTTCTGAAAATTCTTCGGAAAAAGGTCCACAAATAGACTTCACGCCAACGCCTGGTTTCGGAAAATCTGTTCGAAGATTACGATAAAACATGTAAAGAAATCATTATAAGAATGAGGGATGGTCGTTGCCATACCATAAAACTTCGATGAAAGGAGGGCCAAATGAGAGCAAAGAACAATACCAATGAGCTTGAGCTGTATGTCGTTGCAGGAACACATACAGTTGTTTTGTCAATGGATATGAAAAATAAGCCAACCGGCTTATTAGGTTTTGCCTTTGAAAGAAAAGACGGCAAGACAGGTAAACGTATCTGGCTCTATAGCCAAAAATGTTTTAAATCTGTTATTCCTGACCCGGTTCCCGGACAGCCATATCCTACTCATTTGCATCCAGTTCAAAGCTTTCTTTGGAAAGATTTTACGGTTGAGCCGAATCATGGTTACACCTACAAAGTGACCCCGGTTTTTGGTCAGCCGAAAAGCCCGGAATACGGTAGTAGCGAAGAACTGCAGATCACGACGGAGCCATACTTAAGCGGCAAGCACGGCATTTACTTCAACAGGGGTGTTTCAGGTAGTCAGTCTTATGCTGAAAAGTTTGGAAATGAAAAACCTGACAAAATGCAAGGGACAAAACAGAAGTTGGCATATGAATGGCTCTCAAGAGGGTTGTTTGAAGGATTAAGATATTTTATTCAAAGTGCCGAAGAGGGGCAGCAGCTAAGAGGTGCATTTTATGAATTTCATTACGACGAAGTATTGCAAGCATTAAAAACTGCTAAAAAGAAGGGAGTAGATGTAAAAATTGTTTATAGCGGTAAAAGCTATAAAGAGGAAAATGAAGCTGCCATCAAAGAGGCAGGAATCAAAAGCATTGCTAACCATTTTCGGGATAATCAAGTGAAGGAGCCCCATAATAAGCTTCTGGTTCTTTGTGGTGCAGACGGCAAAGCGTTTAAGGTTTGGACGGGTTCAACCAACATTTCTGAGAAAGGAATTTTTGGGCAATGTAACACTGGTCACATTGTAAATGACAGAACCATTGCTGATAAGTATTTAAAGTATTGAATGTGCTCTATAATAATCCTGATAAAAAAACAGGCTCATCGTGGAAGTGAGTGGGTAAAATTGTGCCCCAAAATACCGGCAACATAGCATAAATAAA
>CAZEKS010000294.1:0-3680 GCA_964512795.1 uncultured Syntrophaceae bacterium | reverse complement strand
TTGAATCAAAGACTAGATAATGTGCAGTTGGTGCTTCGCAATATGTGGAAGGTAAAGAAGAATTCAGGCGTAGACATGCATACTTTAGTCTCGGCCCCAGGAAATATCATCACCACAGACGACATGGATGCCATAGATGTGTTTCAAGTTCCGGATGTAACCGGTCCTACCTTTGTGCAGACCATGAACTATCTGACGGCAGCTATGCAAAACGGTTCTGGTATCACCGACTACACCACAGGTATACAGGAAGGACCTAGCGTAGCCAATAAGACTGCCACAGGCATCAGGTTGGTGCAGCAAGAAGCTAACGCTCAGTTTAAACTCAAGATTCAACTGTTTAACCACATGGTGATTGAGAGGATCGCCAATCAATGGAAGGACCTCAGGATCCAATACACCACAGAAGAACAGAAGGTGAGGATCATAGGCCGTAATGACGTGAAGTTTATGAAGGAGAAGACTGAACTGGCTACAACGGATATGGAAGGTATGCCGATTATACCGGGGGACTTAGAGACACAGGCCAAGCTGGTGACCAGTCCCGATGATAATTTTGCGTTCCTTACTCTTCTGCCGGATGATATCCAACCCTCCGTAGTAGGGGATTATGACTTCATTGCAGCCCCTTCAAGCGAACAGCTGACGGACCCGATTGCCTTACAGGAGAACTTCTTTACCGCATTGGACAGAATGAAAGATCCGGCCTGGATTCAGGGATTAGCGGTATCAGGCAAGAAACTTAATTATGCAGCTTTAACCGAGAAGGTGTTTGAGAAACTTAATATAGGAATTGAACTCAACGACATATTGGAAGACACCGGTCCACCCGTGGGGCCTATGCCTCCGGGGATGAACGGTGAACTGCCAATGGAAGGAGGTGAACTTTTTGGACAACAACCAACAGGACCAGTCTCAAGCCCAGAAGGAGGCTTTGGAGGAATCCCTCCAGCGGGGCCAGGCTTTTGAGGAATTAGTCAGGACTAACGGGTGGAAGCTGGTGAAAACCTACTTCCAAACCAAGATCCAGAACTTTGCCAACGCTATCCTGATTGAGAGCGGTAAATCAATTGAGGAGTTTGAAAAAGAAAGAATGGAACTGGTCGGAATCAGGAAGTTGCTGGGATATATAGAGAATGATCTGAAGAATCTGGAAGATGACAGAAAAAAAGCCGAGGAAGCTAAACGATCTACCAAAAAGTGACGATGAATTTTGGGGAGAGGATGCGGAAAAGTACATTACCAAGCCAGTTAAAGTAAACATCTGCGAGACGCACGGGAAGAAATGGACGGAGCATATAGGTTACACAGATAACCATGACGGCACAGCTTCCTGTAAGTATTGCAGTTGGGGATTCATAGTCCCCGGATACATGAGGATACATAACGGAATGGTTTTTGATTTGAGAAAGGCATAAGTCTCTCTCAGGCCAAAAGCCTGCAACTCATCCTTAAAGGATGCTTTGATTTGAAAAGGGAAGTTCTTGGACTTTAAAACCATGCTAGAAAGGAGGTGAGTCAAGATGACTGACCTAAACGATTTAGCTGCGGCACTGGACGGAAGGCAAATTACCGACGACCAGGGCCAAGTAGCAGGAGACGATACTCCTGGCGAGGATTCAGCCCCTCAAGAAAAAACGACTGCGGAAGACGCTGCAACGGCAGAGAAGCCAGTGGAAACTAAGGGAACCTCTCCCCAAGAGGAAACCAAGGAATCTGAAAACGAACCAGAAATGGTTGAACTCGCAGCAGATGAAACAGGTAAAAGGTATGTGCCTGAGTCACGCTTTAAAGAGGTATACGCCAAGTGGAAGGCAGCACAGAGGGATGCTAAACCAGCCCCTCAATTTACTGAGACTACTCAGACAGCCCCACAACAAGCGCCGCCGAATAAAGCAGACGCTTTAGAGATAGAGCTACTCAGAAGCACCATTCCTCAGTTTAATCCGGATAGCTCGGATTACAGCAGAGAGTTAGACGAGTTGGGTTACTCCCTCTATGAGGGGGCTAAAGACCGGTTCGGCAGGTATTCAATTACCAGACTTGAAGCCGGAAGAAAAGCTCTCCAAATGGCGAAAAAGATTACATCTAAAGTAGCCGAGATGAAAACTGAGGCCAAAACTGTGAAAGCCCTACAGTCAGACCAAGGGATTACCAATAGAGTCTTAAATAGGGAAGGCGCAAAAGTTGACCCTGAAAAGATGACGCTTGAGGAAAAAGAGGAGTGGCTGAAAGCTAATGGATATTGGTAATACTCCCATAGACAGGAGGTGATTACTAATGGCATTAGATACAGCATTAACGACAACAGTCACGACATCGCAAGCGGTCAAAAGCCGCTATTACGATGAACTGTTTTTGCGTCTTGCAGACAAGAAGCTGGTTCATAAACAGGTAGGACAGCTTAACCGCAAGGTTCCTCAAGGTGAAGGCGGATACGGCTCAGGGGTTCTTTACTGGACCAAATGGGTCAACCTTCCGACCATCACCTCAGCAGGAACTCAAGGAGCTCCTACATCAGCTCTGACTTTCTCTGCACTTAACGTAACGGGCACAACCGCTCAATACGACAGTGCAGTGTCTATCTCCGATATTATGGCTTACGCCTCATTTGGAGATGTAATGAAGTCTGCAGTAGAGAGATTGGCTTACAACGCCGGACTTTCTATTGATACGATTGTGAGGAATTCCATCTCTGTTTCGGGAACCCAACAATCAGCATCTGCAGTAGCCTACTGGTCAGCAGTTCCCGCCGGAGCAAACTTAATTGTGAGCGAGGTGAGGAAGGCTTGCCGGACACTACGCAGAAACGACGCATTTGAACAAGACGATGGTAACTGGGTGGCTGTAGCTCATCCGGATTCGTTATACGATCTGATGGGTGATACCACCACAGGTGGATGGATTGAGGCTAACAAATACACTGAAGGTAGAGAAGGACTTCTCACGGGTGAGGTTGGCAAACTTTACGGGGTTCGATTCCTGCAAAGCACCAACGCTTATACCAGAGGCAGTTCCTTCGCTACTGGATCTGCAGTTGTGGCATCAACCACTATCTATGTTACTTCGGTCTTTGGTAGGGATGCGTTTGGAGTCTCTGAACTTCAGGCCCTTAAGACTTATGTTAAGCCTTTCGGGTCGGGAGGAACCGGAGATCCCACGGATAAGATTGCGACAGCAGGTTGGAAGTGTTTATTTGGAGCAAATGTACTTAACTGTGCATTCTATGTAAACATCAACCATACAGTATCGAGCACGGCATAATACCGTTTCTTGATATTGGGAATTGGGCCTCTTTACGGGGCCCTTTTCTTGTGCTAGAATGATGCCGTCTAATCGTGAAAGTATCATGCAGGGCAGCCGAAAGGGTTGCTTTTTTATGAAATGGGTAAAAACCAAAGTAAATACCTATAAGTTGGTTGAGGATAGCGATGAACGACCAGAATACAAACTCAAAGATAGGGGTATCTTCGACCCCTCCCATGTCCATATTAAGTTTGATCCCACATGGAAGAAATATGAAGAGGCTATGACTCATCCGGACAGCAAGAATCAGGGTGAAGCTACGGATAAGTTCATTGCAGAAAGAGAGGGGGCTATGAAAAACGACCCCAAAGCAAAACGGGGGGAAGAAAGCAGGAGAGAAAGGCTGGCTAAAGATAAGCCCGCTTGGAGAAAAG
>CAZEKS010000293.1:0-3689 GCA_964512795.1 uncultured Syntrophaceae bacterium | reverse complement strand
CGAGACCTACCTGAAGTATGCTGAGGCCATTGGTTTAACAGCCACAGCAGCCTAAAGCTGCTCACGCAGCCGGGATGAAGGTCAACCCCGTTAGAAATGGAATTTCTAAACGGGGTCAAAGGGAATTCTTGCCGGGCCATCCTTACCCCGCCAAAAGCGGGGGCAAGCATGCCTCGCCAAGTAGTTCCTTCCCACAGAAAGAAGGAAAAAACCAATGCCCTTAGCAGAAGAGATGGGGAATATCGTCGATCATATCGTTTCTTCGTATGAAACCAGGGTCCAGAACATGCGAACCCTTTTCCATACCACCCATCAAATCCTCCAAGGCTTTCAAGATTCTCTCCTTGACACAAAGGAAGAGCAAGAAAAATTGAACGCCGAATTACGGGAGAAGTTTGCCAAGAACAAATCCCTCCGGAGAAAAGATTTCGACTATATGATGGAAGGCATTATCTCAGGTCAAAATGAGAGGGAAAAGGAAGTCAGGGACTTGTTAAATACTTACCTCAATGAGCAGAGAGCAATAGCACGGGATTTAAGGGGGAACTTAGGCAAGTTCAAAGATTCCCTGAGCGAAGGGGAGGCCCAAAGGGTCAAAGAGTTCCAACAGATGATTAAAAAAATCCTGGCAAAACAGACGGAAAGGAAAGATGAGGTCATCTCCAAGCTGAAAGAATTCAAAAAAGAACAGAAGATGGTAGCTTCGCGACTCAAGGAGCTGTTAGCAAAGGGGAGGGATCTCCGGATAAAAGATCTGAAAAGAATGCTTAACGAATTCAAGGGCCGATATGAAGAAAGATTGGCCCGACAAGAAGAGAGAAAAAGAGAAGTTGGTCAGCTGCTCAGTGGAGCAAAAAGGGAGAATTAAGTGATCAGGATCTCCATGGTCTGTGATAAGGTCTTTGGGGAGAAAGAACCCCTCGATGACAACTCTCCAACTCATGGGATGTGGGATCCTTGTTTTGAGGATTTTAGAGCAACGTATGAGAACCCGAAGAGCAGTGGAGCAAAAAGGCCAGAGGTTGCTACTTATGCAAACTATTGTCACTCATAGAGAACAACTATTTTACGGATTAAATGACCTCAAAATAATTTGATGAGGGACAATTAAAACCAAAAAGGAGGGAGTAAAAATGGAATTAGCTAATAGCATGAGGGGGACTGTGGATGGTATCATCGCTTCTTATAACTCGAGAGTGAAAGCACTGGGTCAACTGACCGCCGACACTCATAAGACTTTGGAAAGATTTGCCTCTGAAAGGAGAAAGACGGGAAGGGAGCTGAGGGGAGACCTGGCTGAATTCACAAAAGGTTTATCAAAGACGGTCGAGGAGATGCTCCAAGGATTCAAAGAGAGCCACGAAGAGATGGGTGATAAGCAAGCAAAAAGTTTAGCAGATTTCGTTAAGAATCTGACCGGTAATGTGGGCTCAATGTTGAATGATTCCCAGAAGGAACGGGGCAGGATGTCAAAGGAGCTCAAAAACAGGCTCGCCAAAGGGGTGAAAGAGATTGAAACCCATATCGAGAATAAACTGAAGGAATTTCGTGAAGATCATGCAGAGATGACCGAGCAACAGAAAAAGGACCTCTCCAAGTTCGTAGGTGGAATCACAAATGGAGTGAAGAATCTCCTGACTGCCTGCCGAAAAGAGATGGATCAGTGCAGAGATGATATCCACAAAGCTTCCGGTAGCTGGCGAGGGATGACGGTTACGCTGGCCAAGGCGAGGGGAAACGGCGGAAGGATCCCTGTAGGCGAGGAGGTCGTTGAGAAGATAGGGGGATCGAAAGGCAAAGGGAAGAAGAAACAGAACTAACGTTTAAACGTTTTCTTGGACCTTTTTAAATCCTCAATTCAAGGATTTTGAAACAGAGTAAGGCCGTACTCCTACCTGCCAAGGTAAGGGAACTTATAAAAAAGCGGAGGACATTCTATGAATAACGCATCAACCGGCATGAGGTCTCTTTGCGAAGACGTTGTAACAGGTCGAGAAAATAGAAAAGATTGCATCAGGCAACTCAAAGAGCAGGCCCAGACGATTCGAAATCATGCGAGGGAATTCTTGGGGGACTCTAAGAAATTGCATGAAAAAATGGGAAGAACCCTGAAAAAGGATTTACAGGGAGGTAGAGAAAACCTGATTAAAAACGTTCGCTCTTTAAGAGAAGACTTCAGAATGAAAGAGAAAGATTTGAAAAAAGATCTGACTGAAGCAAGGCGAATCTGGAAAAGGATGTGCGGGAACACAAGAAATAAGAAAGCGAGACCAAAATCTGCGTCTGAGAGGAGAGAAGATGATTGATGAGACGGCAACGGTGCTGGAACCGAAACCTTTGTCAGACTTTGTCGAAACAAGATACATCAAAGAGATTACAAGCAGAGCCCTATCCTACCTCAAGGCCGGGTTTCCGGTCCACCTGAGGGGAGCCTCGGGGACGGGTAAAACGACCCTGGTGATGCATATTGCAGGCAGGATCAACAGGCCGGTGGTGCTGATTCACGGGGATGAGCAGTTTACAACCTCCGATCTGGTCGGTGGTGAATATGGCTACAGGGTGCGAAGGGTTGTGGACCGTTTCATTTCAAGGGTTCTGAAAACTGAGGAGGATATGGTTAAGAGATGGGTGGATAACCGTTTGACCGTCGCCTGCAAATATGGGTTCACCCTGATCTACGATGAGTTTACGCGCTCCAGGCCGGAAGCAAACAATATTCTTCTCTCCATCCTGCAAGAAAAGATGATGGACTTACCAGCCGGGAGGGGTGGCGAAGAACAGTACCTCATCGTTCACCCGGAGTTCAGGGCGCTCTTCACTTCGAATCCCGAGGAGTATGCGGGGGTCCACAGGAGCCAAGATGCCCTTCGTGACAGGATGGTCACCATGGATCTTGACTACTTTGACTATGAGACAGAAGTCGCCATCACTCGAGCAAAGTCAATACTGTCAAAGCAACATGCCGAGACGATCGTCAACATCGTGAGGGGCCTCAGGGAATCCGGGAAATGTGAGTTCCCTCCCACCATTCGCGGCTGCATTATGATTGCCAAGACCCTCAAAGTCCAGGGACTCACTCCTTCAACTTCCAACGGCCTCTTCTTGCAGATTTGCCAGGATATATTGGCCTCTGAGACGAGCAGAGTGGGGGCAAAGACAAATCAGCAAAGGATCAAAGAGATCGTTAAAGAACTGGTCGAAAGACATTCTCAACAGTCATCACCTTTAGGTCCCCAGGGAGGCTTCCATGAAAGGAATACAACAAATATCAAGCCTTAGGAATTTAAAGAGCGTCCATTCGGTTGGCATAAGATCTATTCCAAAGGCTCAAAGATCGAGCTATTTAGAACTATATGTACTCAGGAGGGAAAAGGATAGATTGGAAAAGGAGATCGTTGCGTTGGCAAAGAGAAAGGCCGCTGCGGATCGGCAGCTCGGCTGCATCACAAAACATATCGAAGAGCTCCAAAGAGAGGCCCACGAAGATCAGAAGACAAAGAGCCTCAGAAGCGCACCAATAAAAGTCCAAAAATCAATGGCCATAAGTTACTAGGAGGTCCGGGATGAGAGGAGAAAAAAAGAAGAGCGAAGAGGGCTTAGATATCGACTTCGGGATAGGCAAGTTCAGCCTGGGAGGTTTAATTAAAGGGATCGAAAAGCTGGTGGACCTTGCCGAAGATTTAAAGGAC
>CAZEKS010000292.1:0-3701 GCA_964512795.1 uncultured Syntrophaceae bacterium | reverse complement strand
TGCCGCCTTCAGCGTGGCCATAATCTCTACAGGATGATGGCCATAATCATCCACAACGAGGATCCCTTTCTTCTCTCCTTTGATCTGAAACCGTCTCTGAATCCCGCTAAAATCCCGCAGTGTTTCTTGGACGACCTGAAAGGGAATATCCAATTCAAAAGCGGTGGCTAAAGTAGCCAAGGCATTGTAGACATTATGGAGTCCTGGCATCCGGAGGCTTAATCTGCCTATTTCCTGGCGTTGGTGGACGACATCAAAAGAGGTAGAGAGCCCTTCGAATACAATCTCCTTTGCTTGAAAGTCAGCTTGTGTGGTCAACCCGTAAGTGGTAAACCGCTTCTTCAACCTCGGAAGAAGACTCTGGATGTTCGGATGATCGAGGCAGAGCACGGCCAATCCGAAAAAAGGAATCTTGTTCAAAAAACAGAGGAAAGTCTCTTTGATCTCGTCGATGCCTTTATAATAATCAAGGTGTTCTGGGTCGATGTTGGTCACCACGGCAATGGTAGGCATCAGTTTGAGAAATGAGCCGTCGCTCTCGTCGGCTTCGGCCACCAAGAACTCACCCTGCCCGAGCCTCGCATTGCTTCCAATACTGTTGAGCCTCCCTCCGATCACCACCGTGGGATCAAGACCACCCGCTGCCAGGACGGTAGAAATGAGGGAGGTGGTCGTGGTCTTCCCATGAGTTCCTGCGATGGCAATCCCGATCTTCATTCGCATCAACTCTGCGAGCATCTCTGCCCTCGGGATGACAGGGATGAGCCTCTCTTCAGCAGCCTCGACTTCAGGGTTTCCTTGCCGAACGGCTGAGGAGATAACCACCACGTCCGCTTCCTTCAAATTCTCCTTTCGGTGACCGTAGGAGATTTCGCAGCCCAAAGACCGGAGTCTTCGGGTCACCTCTGTCTCCTTGACATCGGAACCGCTGATATGGTAACCGAGGTTGAACAACACTTCGGCAATCCCGCTCATGCCAATCCCGCCGATGCCTACAAAATGGATATGCTGGATCTTTCCTCTTCGATACATAGACAACCTATCCCCCTCACCCTTCCCCTCTCCCGCCAGGGGAGAGGGAGCTTACAAGGAAATCAGATCAGAAATCCCCTCCCCCTTAACGGGGGAGGGTGAGGGTGGGGGTGAAACTATTTTCCAATTAATGCATAACAATGATCCACGATCTCCTCTGCTGCCCTTGGCCTCGCCAACCGTTGAATCGCCTCTTCCATCCTGGCACGCTCTTCAGGATGGTCGTAAAGGTGGAGGATGGTTCGGGCCATGACCTCTCCTTTTAACTCTTGATCTAAAATCATTCTTGCTGCGCCCAGATCGACTAATCTCTTGGCATTGATCAATTGATGATCATGAGCGGCATAAGGATAAGGGACAAGGAGAGCAGCCTTTCCACAAACCGCCAGCTCAGCCAAGGTGCTTGCTCCTGACCTGCAGATGACCAGATCGGAGATCTGGTAGTAGGTGGCGAGGTCTTCAAAGAAAGGCTTGACCAATGCCTCAAACCCTTTTTCTCGATACCCTTTTGATACGAAATCGAAATCTTCTTTTCCTGTTTGATGAATGATCTTCAAGGAAGATTTTATTCCTCGAAGATGGTCCAGAGCCTCTATCATCGCCTGATTGATCCGGTGAGACCCTGCGCTTCCGCCAAAGAGGAGGAGGGTAAATCGATTCTTTTGCTTCAACGTTCCATTGCCTTTCTGCAGAGTGGCAAAGAATTCTTTCCTGATCGGGTTTCCCGTCACAACGGTCTTCCCATCAGGGAAGTATTTCTTCGCCTCTTCGAAGGAGACGAAGATCCGTTGGCTGAACCACTTTAGAATTCGATTCGTCATTCCAGGCATCACGTTCTGTTCCTGGATGGCCCTCTTGATTCCGAGAAAAAATGCGGCTAAAAGAGTCGGTCCGGAGGCATATCCTCCCACGCCCAATACGAGTTGGGGTTGATACTCCTTTAAGATCGAACAAGCCTCGGAAACAGCCATCGGTAAGCTCCAGATAGCCTTGCTCTTCTCCAGAAAAGATTTTCCCTGAATGGGTTTGGCTTTAATCGTTCTCAAAGGAAATTTCCCTCCTGGTAAAACCTTGGCTTCGATCCCTCTTTCCGTTCCAATAAATAGAACTTCATTCTCTTTCTCTCTTTCAACGAAGGCCTCCGCAATCGCTATGCCTGGAAAAAGATGACCTCCTGTGCCTCCTCCGGCAATCACACACCTCATCGTCGTTCCGCATGGGTCGAAAGGTGAAGGAGTATCCCCACCCCAATTAAATTGACGATCAACGATGTCCCCCCATAACTGACGAAAGGGAGAGTCAGCCCTTTTGTGGGAAGAAGTCCTAAAACCACTCCCATATTGATCACGGCTTGAAGGGAGATCATCAGCGTGATCCCCAATGCCAAATAGGCGCCAAACCGATCCTCGAGGGAAAGTCCAATCTGGATCCCTCTGAGGGTAAGAATGAAGAAGAGGAGCACGACGACCATCGCACCCACCAAGCCTAACTCCTCTCCGATGATAGAAAAGATGAAGTCCGTGTGGGGGGCCGGAAGGAAGAAGAGTTTCTGTCTTCCTTCCCCCAATCCTAATCCGAAGAAACCTCCGGAGCCAAAGGAGAGGAAGGATTGAATAATTTGGAAGCTGGCGCCACTGGGATCTTCCCAAGGCCGTATGAAACTCATCAACCTCTTATGACGATATCCCACATTCATCAACAAAGCGTAAGCCACTGGAATGGCCATCGACAAAGCGCCCACAATATAAATCACCCTGGCGCCGCTGACGAAGAGAAGGAGAAAGACCATCGCTGTGAGGAAGAAGGCTGCCCCAAAATCGGGTTCAATCATCACCAAGCCGATGACGAGACCAGAGAGGAGAACCGGGGGAAGAAATCCAAAAGAGAAACTCCGAATCTTCTCCTCCTTTTTAGCTAAAAGGTAGGCAAGAAAAACAACCAAACCCAGCTTGGCAAACTCCGAGGGTTGAAAGGAGAAAGACTGGATCTTCAACCAACGCATGGCTCCACCGGCCCGGTGCCCGATCCCCGGGATCAACACGGCAATCAAGCAAAGAATGGAAAGGACGAAAATGGGATAGGCAAACCGCTTCAGATTTTCATAAGGGAAGAACATTGTGAGGATCATCAGAACGAAACCGATGGCTGCATAGAGGGCCTGTCGCCTTAGAAAGTAGTACGGGTCTCCGAAACGATCGCCGGCGATGATCGCACTGGTGCTGTAGACCATCACAATCCCAACCCCCACTAAGGCAAGGGCTGCAAACAACAGAATGAAATTTAACCTCTTCTTTCCTTTTCCCATAATCCAAACTTAAAATTTCAAATTTTGTTTCAATTCATCTGTTTGAAATTTCTTTGTAAAATCCCTCCCAACCGTCCGGCGCCAGAGTCCCAATGCCTCGCTTGCGTGAGTAATGAGGCTCTGGACGGCGGCGCCTCCCTTTGCCAAAGGGAGGAGAGAGGTTTCCCCCTTTTGACAAAGGGGGATGAAGAGGGATTAGATCGATTTTTTCAAAGTCTAAAGTGTCACTAAATTTTAAATTTCAAATTTTAGATCCCAAATCTTTGCGATCTCCAATCTGAAATCAAAGCCTCTTGACCGCTTCTTTAAATACCTTTCCTCTCTCCTTATAATCTTTGAACATATCGAAACTCGAACAGGCGGG
>CAZEKS010000291.1:0-3706 GCA_964512795.1 uncultured Syntrophaceae bacterium | reverse complement strand
GCGCAACAACCATCCTCTTCCCCGACGAGTATTAGCCCTCTGACCCCGGCCCCCAGCTCCAGAACTGGGGGCCGGTGATGAGCGGGTTACTGCTCAAATCTACAGGGCTACCCATGCCCGGAAAGGAGGATTTGTGAAGGAAAGAATAATCAGGATGGAGTTACCCGACCTAGAGAAACTTCTGAAGAAGCAAGGCACGATTAAGAAAAATGAATACCTGAATGACGCCCATATCGAGCCTAACGAGCTGGTGATAAGGGTGTTAGCCGAAGATGAAAAGAAAGGAGGATAACGATTGACAACTGAAAAGCAGCTTGAGAAAGGCATCTCCGATATCGTGGGTGTCTTTACGGACCCTATTCTTGTCTTTCCTGGAGGATGGGGCGATACCCTTCCCGAATGGCTCAAGGAAACTATCACCCTGGAGAGGCTCGTAATGAACATGGGGGCACTCAAGGGAGAGGAGATGACTGGTACTGACGCCGAAGCCTGCGCCTATCTTTATACCGCTAGCCTTACCGCGCCCATGGACAGCGACTGGACCCAAATCTACCTTTACATCGCCGGCAAGGTTTACTCTAGGTGGAAAAAGACCGAGATGCCCGAGGATATCCGGGTGGAGTCGCTGCGGGATGACCAGCTGCGGGACCTGAATAGGCTGAAGGAATGGATTTATCAGCAGCGGACCAAGATAAGGCTTGAGAGGGATAGAGCTGAGCGACGACAGCAGAAAGAGGCGGCAGCCGCCGAAAGAAAGGAGCTGCAGCCGGCATTGTTTGAGTTCTAGAAACAACTAGTATCTACTTGGAAAGAGGGCTGGGGGGTTGCCCCCCAGCCCTCTTTTTGTGCCTATTACACACACCAGGCGACCGTTATCCAACAATTGCCTCAATTGTGATATTTTATAACCTAGCATGTGTACATGCTGATGTTGGGATAACATTAAAAATCTATCATCATGTTAACGCGAGAGCAATTCGGGAGATGCATAAAGAGTTTAGTCCGTTAATCAAGCATATCTTTATATAATTTTGAATCAATCTTCAAGCTGAGATCTAAATAACTATATTCATTTAAACTCTCTCCACACCCATCATACGGTATCAATAAACCACATATATCTAAAAATATTTTTGCCAAATGGCTTGACATTATATGGACTTTAGTGTACTATTCTGGACTGCAGTAGTCAAATATAATAAATAAAAAATTTGAAGGATATGATGATAATGGATAAAATACCAACTGTTCTCATTGTTGACGATGACCAAGCAATTTGTGATTTCGTAGGTGAGATTCTAGCCGAGGACGGATATGCGTGCGAAATCGCCTTGAACGCTCACGATGCTCTCGTTAAAATGCGAAATCAACCCTTCGACATAGCTTTACTGGACATCAAATTACCTGATAAGTCTGGGATAGACTTATTGGAGGAATTGCAGTCATTCTTTCAAACCACTTCAACTATCATGATGACAGCTGTTAAAGATCTCAATACCGCCATACAGGCCATGAAGATGGGAGCTTCAGATTATATTGTCAAACCGTTTACCATAGAGAAGCTTACTGTCAGTATTACTGCAGTGCTTAAAAATAGAAAGAGGCATAACTCGGTTTCTGCAAAAACCGAGAAGCTGGAGGACATCAATCGTGGCAGGAACGTAGATCTGTCGCTTAGAACGATTAATGCAATTGCTACAGGGGTGGATGCACAAGTGGACTATTTCGATTTTCATTCAAAAATTGTCACCAAGAAAACTGCTGACTTGGCGCGTCGACTTGGTCTTCCTGCGAACGAAATCGAAAAATGGGAGATTACACGGAATAAACAGTATACCGAGAGGAGGGGTTACATTAGTTTAATGTTGGGTAATCTTGAGCGTAACCCACTCGCCCAGGTAATGCTGGGACTGACTCGTTCAGTAAGTGAGTTACCAAGAGCCGCAGGGGAACAGAATTGAGGAGGCGTTGGAGATAGGGCTGATGACGCTTGAAGAACTGGCTAATTATTTACGAGTTGCGAAAAAGACAATATATAGATTACTTGAAAGAGGACGTATACCAGCGAGAAAAGTTGGACATCAATGGAGATTTAACCGAGCTTCTATTGATACTTGGCTACGCGAGAGTTCGAAAAAGGGAGCAGTAAACATTCTTGTTGTTGACGATGATGAAGATGTATGTTCCCTCTTTAAAGACGCTTTGGAAGAGTCAGGCTTTGCGGTAACGACCGTCAATAGCTCTTTAGAAGGACTAAAATTAGTTAAAGATCAGGATTTCAGCTTGGTCTTTCTTGAACGCCGAAAGAAGGTGGGTACATTAACATAGTGATGGGTAAACTTGAGCGGAACCCACTCGCCCAGGTAATGCTAGAACTGACTCGTTCAGTAAGTGAGTTACTACGAGCCGCAGGGGAACAGAATTGAGGAGGGGTTGGAGATGGGACTCATGACGCTCGAAGAATTGGCCAATTATTTACGGGTTACAAAAAAGACCATATATAGATTACTTGAGAGAGGACGTATCCCAGCTAAAAAAGTTGGACATCAATGGAGATTTGATCAAGCTTCTATTGACATCTGGCTACGCGAGAGTTCGAAAAAGGGAGTAATAAGCATTCTTGTTATTGACGATGATGAAGAGATATGCTCTCTCTTTAGAGACGCTTTGGAGGGGTCAGGTTTTGTGGTAACGACCGTCAATAGCTCTTCGAAAGGACTAGAATTAATTAAAAATCAGGATTATAGCTTGGTTTTTCTTGACTTGAAGATGCCAGAGATGGATGGCGCTGAGCTTTTTAAAAGGATAAAAAAAACCAAACCAAACTTACCTGTCACGATTGTTACCGGTTACCCAGATAGTGATTTGATGATGAAAGCTCTAACTCACGGTCCTTTAGGCATTATGAACAAGCCTTTCTCTGGGTCTGACATCCTAGCTGCTGTAAATAACTACTTACGTCTTGGAGAATAAGACACTTTCAGAAAGGAGGATTTACACATGTAAGATGGAATTATAGTCAAAACAAGGTAATATAAACAGTCAATTAAATTATTAATGGAGGTTATCAAATGAAATCTCAAGCATTGCAGGACTTAATCAAGAACATCTTCAGCGACGAAAAGAGCAAGGCAGAATTCATGTCAGATCCCGATAGTGTTCTTTCTCGGTTCAGCTTAACAGAGGAGGAAAAAAAGGCGGTACTAGCCACTCATGCTAAGTTGGGATTGGTGACCGGCAATTCGCAGCAATTGGAAGCAGTTCTTGATCCCACTATTATCTGGGCTGCTCCTGATTCATAATGTCATACCGTTATTTTGTTTTAACGCAGGAGAAACAAGCTAAGAAGCTCAGAGACGAGATAGAGACACTTCTAACTCCTTTGTCTAAGGTAGCCGGATTATACGAATTGGTTAAGGAGCCTCTTACCAGACGTGGAAGGGGATTAGACATTGAAATTGCTCAGAATCATCCTTGGCCCTTGCTACCTTTAATAGTGAGTGAGGCTATTTCGGGGGAGTATTTGCACACACTCCCGGTAGCCGCAGCACTTCAATTTCTTTTTACCGCTGGCGATGTCTTCGATGATATTGAAGACGCAGATTCATCCGAATCACTCTTAGCCAAATGGGGTTCTGCCATTGCGACAAATGTAGCTACTACTCTTCTTATCTTAGCACAGAGAGCAATAGTGCGACTGGAGAGA
>CAZEKS010000290.1:0-3710 GCA_964512795.1 uncultured Syntrophaceae bacterium | reverse complement strand
TAGAAGCAAAAGTCGGAGAAGATGCTATAAGAGATTTCAAGGAGTTTCTTGAAAAGGCCTACGAGCTGACACCACGGTTTCTTCTTCTGGAGGATTATGTACTGGACCCTGACTGGGGGCAGGTAAGATTCCATCATGACGGACGGAATTATAAAATGTCTTATGGAAATGAGTTGTCCAATGCTTACGAATACCTGACTTTGTTCCAGATGATTCATCTTCCATTTGAAAAGGAGTATGTGAAACTTACGAACAGGTCACCCACTGAGGAGTTGGAATGTTGCCTGAGATTACAGGAAGAGATCATCAATGGGATAAGTGCCCAGCCCGATAAGGAAAGCATAACCGGTATACCACCCGGTCACGTTGAGGTTCCACCAGAAAGATTTTGGGAGGACGCAAGATCTTTTTATTCAAGACTCAGGCCTGAGAAAATACTTCCTGATCAGTTGCTAAAAGCATACAGCCTGCAACTGGGAACTCTACCCCATAAATTATTGGCACCTGAGTCTTTCGGCGACAGCGTATTCAGAGGAACTTTGCTGCCCGTATTTTTTATCGAGCATGAGTCAAGATATTATTGTATTCTTCCCCGCAGATACCCGTCCATATTATTCGATGCATGGTCGGAAATATTCGATAAGAACAGAGACAAGATCGATGTTTCCGGTGAACGGCTCCATATGTCCCTAAGCGCCCAGGTATATCGCTTTGTTAAAAAGCGCCTCAAAACAAATCATGTTTATCCTCTGGTCAGTGCCGTAACAAAAGACGGAAGAGCTCACAGAATCACTTTTGCAACAGCCTTCATATCCAAAAATAAACTCATACTGCTCTACTCTGCCCAGCCAGGCCTATCAGGCAAGAAAACGTACAAAGAGCTAAAAGACAAAACAGCCGAGCTCAACGAGGCCATGGTCTTGATTGCTTCTCAACCTACGACACTGTCCCTGCGTATGGAGGGGAACAACATTGAATTCCATCCGGCAGCAGAGGGGGACATCCTTAAGCCTGAGGTGATGGTTCTGATCCCCCAAATATCAACCCAGCCTGAGTCTTTTTCAGTCCCCAGGTCCCTGCCCGGAAATGTGATCTGGCTGGATTCGTTCCTGGGTATTGTGGATGAGCTTGAGGATGATGAAGACTTTGCTGATTTTATCAAATACCTTGAGGAAATCGAAGGCCGCACCCATTCAGCCCTGAGTATGCTGGACAAGTTTGCCTCATTTAAAGATTCCGACGGTGTCCTGGTGGGTGGCGCTCTTGAGTACGATCACATCGTGCTGGATCCCCACTGGGGGACTCACCGGAGATATGAGAGCCTTTCCGAGTTCTGGAAAGTCTACCCGGAAGCTGACTTCTTCGACCATCCCAGAACATGGAAAATAACACAGGAGACCGACACAAGAGTCAGATTTGAAGCAAGAGGTTACTTGGGAACAGCCCTGCATTGCAAGGTAGGGTCAACCAACATATACATGACAGCACCCTTCGCTGAGATGTCGTTCGAACAGGGGAGGCTTTCGAACTTACTGATGGAGTGCCTTGAAGATTCCATCTCATTACGCAAATCCCTTTTTCAGGAGCACAAGTTCTTCGGACATTTTGAGAGGCTGCAAATCAATTTATTCCCGTCTTCTCTTGTCTCAGGGAATGCGAAACTGCAGCATCTTGAACACCTCTGCAAGATAACAAAATACTGGTGCTCTGATCACGGCCTCCGCGCACCAGGTAAATATGCTATCCGCATCGTGTTTAACGACAGCGAAATCACAAAAGCGTTTGAAGAAGCCCAGGATTCGTCGGTCGAAGTTGATATCCTGCTGGAAGTATTGAGACACCTGGATAAAATCGTACCTGATCCCAGAACAGAACAAATTACAGAGGCACTGGAAAGGACCAAAACGAACAAACCGCGATTCAAGCTATTCCGAGAGGAGAAACCTGCCTCATTCCCGGACTTCATTAATCCCTGTGAGCCCAAAGCAGCTCATTTCAGAAGAGCAAAGAAGCGGATTGCTCAACTTGCCCGCAAGCTTGAAATCTCAGAAGGATATTACGAACTTGAAGCTGCCAAGGAAAAGCTGAACCTCTTAAAGAACTCGATTGTCTCCGAAGTTAATTCTGTAATAGCCAGGTATGATTTTGCAGGCGTAATCCCGTTCCTGATTTCCAAAATTGACGCACTTAATGCCCGATATGAACATAAGCGCATGGGAGTTGAGCACGGCGTGAGACACGATACAGACTATGAACCCAAAGAGATGTACGCTGAGGAACACGGCAAGCACATAACAATGCACAAAAATTACAGATACCTAATCGAAAAATGCGTGCAGATAGAGCCACACGGTCAAGAGAAGTTTGGGGTGGACGAATTCCAATACCTGATAGCAATGATTGACTGGCTTCATGCATTCTACAGCGCAAGCGACAACCTGCACTATGGCATCCTTCCACTCGGAATGAAACTCGACGGGGACTATACCGTGGAGATCAAATACGAAGAAGGCATGGAGTCCAGGGAAAGAGAGTTCTCAGAGGAGATGGCTCAGCTGGAACTCTGTTTGATAGGAAAACCAGAGGACAGGGTCAGTTCCCCAAGAGCCGTCGAGGAATTTCTGGAAGAATTAGACCAGGCATTTATCAAAGACATGGGATTCAGTTTCAGATTCATGGTAAACGTCCTCCATGTCCTGACACACTGGCCAGTTTCCAGGCAAAACGCCGAGGAAAGTCCCAGTTATTCTGCACAAATGACTGAAATTGAAGAAGCATGCATTAAGATTATTCAAGGTATTCAGCGTGAGGAGATAAGACGCATAATAGGATTCCTAACCCTTAATAAGGATGATGTCATCCGCGTCCTCGGCCAGACTGATCCCTGCCCAGACTTACCAGTATGGGAACACAGAAAGAGGTACTCCAGGTATACCCTGAGACCCATTATCAAAATAGGAAATAAGTATCACTGGGGTCCTTACTCTGCCAGAGGGTCAGGGTTGATATGGTCCGGGACGCCGCTGGCAGGAGCTTTGCCGACAGACCTTGAAGCACCAATCATCGATGAGGTTCTCAGGGCTGAAAAGAAACTTATCGAGGATGCATTAAACGAGAAAGCCCTTGAGATAGTAAAAAGATTTACGCCTCATTCGAGAAAGAACATAAAATTACATAAACTGGAACCAAAATGGTCGCATCCATCTGATTTGGGTGATTATGACGTAATTGCGTTTTATCCTGAAAAAAACGTGATATTCAACATAGAGTGCAAGGATATGCTGCCCGTCCACTGCCTGAAAGACGCAAAAAGACTGAGAGAGACAATCTTCGGGCAACCAGGAAAGGACAAGGGGCATTTCACCCAAATAAACAAACGGGAGGAATACCTCTCTGCCCATCTTCCTGATATCGCAAGAGCTTTAGGGTGGCCGGTGGATCCAAACCAACTCTCGGAAATAATCACCATCTACCTATCCCGCAGAAGTTATTGGTGGACCCACTTCCCTCCCGAAGACGTCACTGCAAAATTCCTACGGATAGATTTACTATCAGATTTCATTGAACAGATTAATCGAATTTGATGTCACGATGGCGGAGGATCTTATGGAACCTTGCCCATTTGTTTAAAGTACGATGTGAAGCCGATGAACATGTACAAGTCTACGGGGTCTGACTTGTTTATTGACTTTGGACTTTATATCCGTTCC
>CAZEKS010000289.1:0-3713 GCA_964512795.1 uncultured Syntrophaceae bacterium | reverse complement strand
AATGCCATAGTGGCATATTCTGCTGCTGTGCACGCTACTGTTTTTACCATTATTATTGTCGCACTTTATACAAATGTTAACGGGAGGGCATTATTGGATCATTTGAATGAGATACCAAAAGAAGACGCTTGGTGATTACCTAATTCCCAAGCAGTGCACATTTTACCGGGAATGGCGCGAAATACGAGTGTGCCGAAAAAATAAGAAAAGATATGTTTGAATTCACTAAAGAAATATCTAATTTATATTGGCTGTTAGACAGAGCTTGGCGACTGTATTTGAGAGGTGAAGAAACAGAAGCCCTGAGAGAAATTACTGAAATCAATAATAAGATCTCAATAACCCAAGAAGTATCTCCAAAGAAAAAAAAGAAGGATGTTGGACTAACACCAATTCAGGTGGCAGGACGAATATTATCGTTTGAACATCCCCAGATTCAAGGAATAAGTGACAATCTACGTCAACTATTTTCATTAGCTATAGCTCGGAGTTGGCTAACTAGTAAGTATGCTAAAGAGGAAAACTCTCACTATAATAATGTTGATCCTTTAGCTTTAATAATAGGAACTGATTATACGTTTCAAATTAACCTCGATTCGATTGGCAAACAGATTTTCGGTGAAGATTACAAAATTCCTATAGGAACTATGGAATATCCAACTCTTCCCATAAAATATGGAGAGAGAAAACTATATTTTCCCGAATTAGTAGGGCTTAATAACCTTCCTCTTGCAGCTCGAAAATCATTTATAAGTGTAATCCAGTATGTGCAGGTTCAATCTGGGTTTGTTGAATATGATCGAATAAATTATTATGAGACCTCATTACTCAACGAAGGGGTAGATGATCTTGTAAATTCAAATTTGTTAGATATAAATCCTAGTCCAAAGGATTTACTCATGCAATTTACACTTAATGAATTGCGACAATTTGCTTTTGATAGAGGAATTCCTTCTCATGGCACCAAATATCAAATAGCTGAATTGATAGTAAAACGAATAGATCATGACTCAGTCAACAACTTATTATTTTCCAAAAACACCGGAAAAATATTATTGAAACCCTTGGTTTCCAACCTGCCGTTACTGAAGAGATATATCTGGGCTGAGATTAATAGGATAAACCTATATATTGAATGGTTGGAACGAGTCTATTGCTTAAAGATTCCTCCAAAGAGTTATACGGAAAAAGAAAAACTGAAATTCCAGAAGGTCGAACTTCAAAATCGACATACTAAAAACATGAGCATTCTTCCCTATGATCCTGGCTTATCAGATAAATACAGTTACCACAATTATTTAATTGATAGTAGATGTGTAGAGGAGAGGAAGCTTATTAGTGATATTTGGGATGAAAAGTGTGATGATATTGTAAAGGTAATAGCAGACAAATTTGGATGGTATGTACACTCTCATGATATTTGTTTAGTTTGTGATGCATTGTCAGAGTACATATCATCTGAAGCCCTTACTTTATTCCAAAAGAAATTTGAAGAATTACATAGCGGTTACTGGAAATTTTCGCTTGTAAATTACGGATCAATGCGTCTATACCAGATGGGCATTAAACTACGAGAACCAAAATTATTAACTTGTCATGGATGTGGAACCCAATTCCTTGATGCTTCTGTAAGCGGGAAGATTGCTAAAAGAGTAAATTTTAATATCAATTTTTGTTCATCTTGTTACAGTAAAGTGTGCTGGCATGGTGATCTTGCTGACGAAATGGAGCTGCCCGAGGCAGAGATGCTTGAATTAGTTAAATTATTGTGTCAGAAATTAGAAACCATACCTACTATCCAATTTATGCAGGCACCGAGCTTGGAAGTATATGATGGTGCTAAACAAATAGAAATTGTCAAGCATTTGTTAAAAATGCCATCCTACAAGTACTATGAAATTAAATTCGGTTCCTGGTTAAAATCCTTAATTTTATCTGGAGTATTGGAGGGTGGGGTAAGAGCTCAGGCACGGGGTTATCAGTGTATTGCCACTGATGGACATGTTTGTCTTTCTCTAGCCGAGAAAGTTATAGACGATTGGCTTAGTGCCCATGGTATTAAACACGATAAAGAGCCATTATATCCTTATGATTTTTATATAAATCCAGCTGGAAGAATGAGAGGGGATTGGAAAGTTAATAATATTATTATCGAATATGCAGGTTTATTAGATGATCCCGAGTACAAGTCTAAAATAAAAGCAAAGCAAGAATTGGCAGACCAATTAAATATTCAAGTACTGATTTTAGAACCCCAGGATTTATTAATCCTTAATAAAAAATTGGAATTCTTACGAAATAATCAGTTTTAATTACTTGGTGAGTTATTGTGGAAATTTAGGATAATGACAATGGTACTTAAAATCATTAGTATCAAGAAATAGCATTATTAAACCTTGGATATGAATTTAAGTATAAATTTACTTGTATTGCTGCCCATCCGTCCATTACTCTGATTCCTGCATAGCAAAGATTCCCACGCCTGTTAATTATTTGCATTTCGACTTAAATAAAAACTTCCGAAGGATGAGTTACATTCCTTCGGAAGTTTGTGATTTATCCTGAGATTATGGCTTATGCGCCGTGATCTTGGCGCTGAAGACGGCTTCCCGGATGGGCTTGTCCCCCAGGTCGACTCCTTCATCCAGCTCGACCACTTTGACCTTCACCCCATCACTCGTTACCAAACGTTTCCCCGGTGTGGAGCTTGCTTCAGGTTGAACTACCTTCACATACTCATCCACCGTCTGCTGGTCGAAGTAGACCGGGGTTAGCTCGATATTGGTAAACCCGGATGCCTCGAGCGTGGCAATGTAGTCCTTCACATCCAGCGCCCCGGCCACGCAGCCCGCCCAGGCGCTCAGGCTGTCCTTGACCACCTGAGGTAATGGACCATCGGTGACGATATCGCTGAGGGCCAGCTTGCCGCCGGACTTCAATACCCGAAAGGCTTCGCGGAAGACCTGGGGCTTATCGGGCGAGAGGTTGACAACGCAGTTGGAGATGATGACATCCACGCTATTATCCGCAACCGGGAGGTGCTCAATCTCACCCAGGCGAAAATCGACGTTCTTGATACCCAGCTTAGCCTGGTTGGCACGCGCTTTCTCGAGCATCTCGGCGGTCATATCCACCCCAATCACATGCCCGCTTTCACCGACCTTTTTAGCAGCCATAAAGCAATCAATGCCACCACCCGAACCGAGGTCGAGAACGGTCTGACCAGGCTTCAGCGAAGCCAGGGTGATCGGGTCACCGCAGCCCATGGAGAGTCCGGTGACATCCTCAGGCAGGGTTTCGAGCTCGGAAAGTGGATAGAGCTTGCTGGCGGTCACGTCCACCGTCTCGCTGGTGCCGCAGCAGCTGCTCGAGGCAGAGGAGCTGGTCGAGGCCGATCCGCAGCAACTACTGGAGGCTTTGGGTTGGAAACTGGCAGCAGCTTCACCATAATGCTGGCGCACCGCGGTGCGGATATCATCCGGTTTACCCTGCACGTTTGATTCTGACATGGTCTTTACTCCTTTGATTAACAATTATTCTCAGCACTAAGAGAGATAAATACTATAATGCAGATTATATCCAAATTTTTCGATTAGTCAAGAGGAAGAATGTCATATTATTCCATTAATTTCGATAATTATGCCATTTCCTTGACATTTAAGGCATATTCTGATAATATCTATCGTAAATACATTGATGTTTTTGGATGGGTT
>CAZEKS010000288.1:0-3715 GCA_964512795.1 uncultured Syntrophaceae bacterium | reverse complement strand
CTTGTATTTTTTTATTTCATCCGTTTTATTCAAGACTGCCGGCAAATGACTTCTCGGGTTGATATTAATCGCAGGAAAGAACGTCATTCCTGCGAAAGCAGGAATCCAGGAAAACACTGGATTCCGGATCAAGCCCGGAATGACAAATTAGAACGCGACTTATGTCTTCGTGTGTTCCCATGCTACTTTCCTAATTTCTAAAGAGGGTGATGGCAACACCCCAGTTCGATCGAATACACTGTTTGATTGATTCCACGTCCTTTTTGCAATTCAGAAGGGATTTCCAAGAATAAAGGTGCCTGACCTTGTGAAAATCGCTCCCCGCGATGTAAGGGTATTTTTTGAGGCTGATGACGTTAAAGACATCGTCCCGATTGGCGATCTCCCAGGCGTCGATGTACCTGGCGTACTTGTCTCTATTATTCCAGAGAAAAAGCGTATCGATGAAGCTCTTCTCTGAGGTACGGTGAGGGTGACAGGCGACAATAAGAGCATCCTGCTTCTTGGCCTCAAGAAAGATCTTCTCATAGCCCCACGAAGCCGGGATGAATTCTTTAATGTCGATCAGCAGGAAATGGGCAGACTTGTCAGAAGAAAAGGAGTTTTTGGTAATCTCAACCCCTGGAATGACCAGCAATCCATATCGATCCCATGCCCTCTCGGCTTCTTCGGCGATGTGAGACATGTAAGCCTCAAAACTGTCCTCTGTCACAGAAAATTTGAACCGGTTTGCGAGTTTTCCAAAGGGATTATCTCCGTTGACCACGTGGTCCGTGATGGCAATAACATCGAAACCTGCCTGGCCGAAAAGGTCCACCGTTCTTCTGAGTTCCACAGATCCATCGGAATATCTTGTGTGAATATGCAAATCACAAAGCAACATTACTAACGAATATTAATAGGTTTGTGTTACGAATTGATGACGAAAAGATGATATTTTGGTTAAGAAATGGACCTAGATTTGATGATATAGGAATAAAAAGCCGCAGCGACGGTGGGTTTACGTTTTAGTGTATCATAATCGACGCGGTAGAGGCCAAACCTCGCATCGAATCCCCGCAACCACTCATAATTATCCAACAAAGACCAATAGAAATAACCCCTGATGTCCATCCGCTTTTTCAGACATCCTTCGATGACATCCACATGACTCTTAATAAATTTCTCTTTTTTGCGGTCATCGTAAGTGGCAATGCCATTTTCGGTGATGATGATGGGAACATTAAGTTTCGATACCTCCCTCAGCACTCTTTCCATACCGTGGGGATGGATCTCCCATCCCATATCGGTCACTCCCTGTCTTTCCACATCCTTATGTTTCAGCTCAACCCCCATCTTCCGAAGGGGATTAAATCTCAAATGAATTCTCGTATAATAGTTCACCCCGAAAAAATCGAGTTTCCCCTTGACGGGAACATCCATCTCAATCGATTTGACAAAGGGAAACTTTATTTTCAGTCGGCCCGTGAGGAAGGCATCCAGCAGGGAGTGGTTGTAAAAGTATTGTACAAAGCGAGAAAGAAGTCTGTCAAAAGGGCTCCACCTCTGACAGGGAGCAAAGGTCGCCATATTGTGAGCGATACTGACCATGGCATCCTTCGTCACGGAATGGATGAGGTCATACGCCTTTTCGTGAGAGCAGAGAATATTCCTTAATGCCTTCAGGAAGGAAGGAAAATCTTGAATCCCTGGAGGCATGCACCCCTCCAGATAGCCTCCCAGAAGAAGAACATAAGGCTCATTGAATGTGATCCAGTAGCGCACGCCTTTCAGAGCCGATGCTACTTTTTCAACATAACTCAAAAACTTTGACGCGGAATGTTCGTCATGCCAGGGATACTTCTTGAGGAACCATTGAGGGTGTGTAAAATGGTGAAGGGTGACCATGGGCTCTATATTGTTTTGACGCAGGATATCCACGATCTCTTGATAATGGTTAATCGCTTCATCATTCCATCGATCCTCCTCAGGCTGGATCCGACTCCATTCCACCGAGAAGCGATAGGCATTCACACCCAGTTCTTTCAGTAATTTTAAATCCTGCCTAAAGAGATGATAATGGTGAGTGACCTCCGGCTTGGACTGCAAGACAGGGTCCCACAATGCCCAATCCGCATGCACACAGCCTTCAAGCTGAAAGGCTGAGGTTGCCACACCCCAGAAAAAGTCAGGTTTCATTTATGATCCTTTCGGTAGGGTGAAATAGAAGGTAGACCCCTTTCCTAATTGGCTTTCGGCCCACACCCTTCCACCATGGGCTTGAATAATGTGTTTGACGATGGAAAGGCCGAGACCCGTTCCACCCAATTCCTGGGACCTCCCTTTATCCACCCTGTAAAAACGCTCAAATATTCTGGAGAGGTCCTCTTGGGGAATTCCAATGCCATTGTCTTGAATTGAGACTTGAATCTCTCTCTCCCCTTTTTCAACGGCGGAAATTGAAATTTCTCCTCTCTCATGGGTGTATTTGACGGCATTATCCAGAAGATTGACGAACACCTGTTCTAAATAATTTCGATCCCCCGTCGCTTCGAGAGAAGAGGGGATGATACTTCGTGAAATGGATATTTTCTTCTTTTGAGCCGCCTCTTTGACAAAATCCGAAACGTCATCGATTAGCTCAGAAAGGGGAAGAGGCTCCCATTTCAGATAAAACTCCTTAGATTCGATCTTCGATAGCGCCAGAAGGTCTTCAACAATCTTTGTCAATCGATCGGCATGTTTCTGGATGACCTGGAGAAATTGAGGCGCTATATCTTCCTTCAGGGCTCCATCCAAGAGTGTCTCCGTATAACCTTTGATGGTCGTCAAAGGGGTTCTCAATTCATGGGAGACATTGGCCACGAAATCCTGCCTGATTTTTTCCAACTCCTTCAGTCGGCTGATATCATGAAAGACAGCAATCGCCCCTTTCATCTTTTCACCTTCTTTGCTTATTTCTTCCGGGGAGGGAGAGATTCCCACCACATTGACCTCGAGCGTTTTCCCCCCGGATAATGGAAAGGTCAATTCAAAGGCTGAGTTTTTCCCTTCCTGAATCGCCCCCCGAATCGCTTCTTCTAACTCGGTGTTACGGATTGCTTCCAAAGGCGCTTTATCGACGACCTCCAAAGAGAGAGACAATATCTTTTGGAGGGCATCGTTCACCATCAGGATGCGGCCTCTTTCATCAACGACCAGAACCCCTTCGACCATTCCTTTAAGGATGGTTTGAAGATAATCCCTTTCCCGGGAGACCTCCTCGATTTTCTCCCTGAGCCGGATTTTCATCTCGTCGACTGCTTTGGCAAGCTCGCCCCATTCATCATTTGAATAGATCTGAACCTCTCTCTCCGAACTCCCAGTCGCTAACCGCCTCGCCATCTCTCTCATCCTTTGAATCGGTTGGGTGAGAATCCTTAAGAAGATGTAGCCAAGAAAAAGGATGATCAAGAGGCTGATCAATGAGGAGAAGAAGAGGGGCTTTTTGAAAAAATAGATGAGGTACCCTTGGATCAGAAGAAGAAAGAGGAGGAGAAAGATAAATAAAACCATCAATTTCCTTTGGAAAGGAAGGTTCATTCTTTCTCCTCTCGGAATCGATATCCAACCCCTCGGATGGTTTCGATAGCATTTCCCAAAAACCCGAGTTTTTCTCTTAACCGGCGGATATGGGTGTCTACCGTTCGAGCGTACCCCTCATAGGTGTATCCCCAGACTTTGTCCAGAAGACGCT
>CAZEKS010000287.1:0-3744 GCA_964512795.1 uncultured Syntrophaceae bacterium | reverse complement strand
CGCTCACCAAAATGGAATCACTCTATGACTCTCTGGAGCGATGTGTATGCGACTTCCTGGCTGGCATGACAGACCGTTATGCCTTCAACCTTTATGAAAAACTTTTTCTCCCCCTTCCCTGGGTCATTCTATGAAAACGAAAGGTGTTGAGAAGAAGTCCAAAACAGGTGTGACGGCTTCGAGGAAGCTGGATAGAGAATTGGTTGACCCGAGGCCTTACGCGGTAGGTTCACTGAAAGAGGTCTATGAGAAATATCCCCATATTGGTCGGGTGCTTCCGGCCATGGGTTATTCGGAGGAACAGATTAGAGACCTTGAAGACACGATCCAGCCCTGCGCTTGCGATGCCGTGGTCATCGCTACGCCCATGGATTTGAGAAGGAAGATCAGAATCGATCAACCTGCTGTGCGGGCCAACGATGATTTAACGTCGATCTTCATCCCCTGATCGACCATTTTGTGAACCAAATACTGTGATTTTCTTGACATTCTATGTTCCTTGTGATAAAAAATTACAATTCAAAGATTTTTTATCCTTTCTCCCCGGCCGCAAACAGGAGACCCAAGGATGGCAAAGGAAATTTTGATTGCTGATTCGGATAAGGCTGATCAGGAAGAGTTCCAAAAAATTTTTGGAACCACCGGTTATCATCTCATTTTTTCAGAGAGCGGGGAAGATGCCCTTCTCCGGGCAAAACTTTTCAAACCGGATATGATCATTGCTTCAGGGACGGGTCTTCATGAGATGGGTGGCTTGGAATTATGTGGGGCCATCAAAGGGGATCCGAAGTTTAAACATGTCCCATTTATCCTCATTTCAAGTATTTTTGATGAGATTTCGGAAAAGGATCGCAAACGCTTCCAGGCAGACGGGGTAATCTCAAGACCTCTCAACGAAAATGAGGTTCTTGATTTGGTGGACCACCTGGTGGAAGAGGAGGCGGTCGGAAAGAGGAAAAAAATGGTTTCTGAAAAGCAGGAGGACTTTTTGTTGGGTGAAATGGGGGAGGGGGAAGACGAAATCATCGAATTGATGGATGTCGTGGATGAACCCGAACCCAAGATGAGTATTGATAGTTTCGTCCCTTCAGAAAAAGAAAAATCCTTTGAGGAAATGACATCTCTGGAGTCCTGGGAAAAACTGGAGTTTGAGGAAAAACCAGAAGAAAAAAAATTCGCCCTCCATCCCACGAGGGAAATACGAGACATAGACCTCCAATTGAAAAAGCAAAGGTCTTTTGAAAGAACCTCACCTGAAAATGAACTCTTTGAAAAAATCGAATTAGAGGAAATCCTCGAAAAGGTGGAACAACTCAAACCCTCTTTAGAGAAGGAGTGGCCTTCTGAAAAAGAGGTAAGGTACGTAGAAGAAAGGCCCCCCAAGATAGAGGAGCCTCTTGAAAAATATTTAAATCTTTCGGAATTCGAAGCAACCTCTCAAGAGGAAGTAAAAGCTGGCCTGCCGGAGGAAGAATTTACGCCTCTTTTTATTAGGGAACCTAAGGAAGAGATCTCAGAAAAAGCCATCCGCGCGGAGGAGTCTGTAGAAGAGGAAGAACTCCAGCCCTTTTTTATCGAGGAGCCTAAGGAAGAGATCTCAGAAGAAACCATCTCTGTAGAGGAGTTCATGGGGGGAGAGGAACTCAAAGGGCTTCCCAAAGAGCTGTCCAAAGGGGAAGTCATGGAGGAAGAGGAACTTGAAGAACTGCTCGAAGAGGAATTCCCGGAGGAACTTTTAGAAGAGATGTTGGGAGAGGAACAGATTGATGCCATTGGAAAGCCAAAAGAGGCCAGACCGGAGGAGACCAAAATAGAGGAGATTCAGCCTGAAGCGATAGGAATGGAGACACTCGAAGAATTCGAAGCTCCAAGAACTTTCGAGGAGGAGATCAAACCCTTGGTGAGTGAAGTGAGTAGGCAGATGGAAGAAGTGAGCCCTTTAGTGAAGGCGCTGGATAAACATCTGGAGGAAGTCATTGCAAAGGGGATTCAGGATATGGTAGGAGATTTCATTACAAAAATCCTTCCATTGATGACCCAACATATCATTGGTCTCACTGCTGAGCGCATTGAGAGGATGGTGAGAGAGATTGTTCCAGATCTGGCAGAAAAGGCAATTCAAGAAGAGATCAAGCGGCTTCAGAAGGGAGAAAAGGAATAGGGAGGATAAAAGGTGCATCGATGGCCTCAAAGGTCTTGGACAAATCTTATGATCCCCACCAGGTGGAGGACAGATGGTACCGTTATTGGGAGGAGCGCGGTTATTTTGGGGCCGATGAAAATTCAGAACAGAAAGCCTATTCTATTGTCATCCCACCTCCAAATGTCACCGGTGTCCTTCATATCGGACACGCACTGAACAATACCCTTCAAGACATTCTGATTCGATTCAAAAGGATGGAGGGCTGCAATGTCCTCTGGATGCCGGGGACTGACCATGCGGGCATTGCCACTCAGAATGTTGTGGAGAAGCAGCTTTTGGAGGAGGGGCTTAACCGACACACCCTGGGAAGAGAAAAATTCATCGAGAAGGTTTGGAAGTGGAAAGAACAATCCGGGGGAACGATCATCAGCCAGTTAAAGAAATTAGGGGCGTCCTGTGACTGGAACCGTGAGCGGTTTACGATGGACGAAGGCCTTTCGGAAGCGGTCAAAGAAGTTTTCGTCCATCTTTATCAGGAAGGCCTGATCTATCGCAGCCATTACATCATCAACTGGTGCCCCCGATGCCAAACTGCTTTGTCCGATCTCGAAGTGGAACATCAAGAGGTCTTGGGGAAACTTTATCATCTCAAATATCCCTTCAAGGACAACGATCGATTCGTCGTCGTGGCAACCACCCGGCCGGAAACCATGCTTGGGGATACGGCGGTGGCAGTCAACCCCGAGGATGAACGCTATCACGCGGTCGTCGGAAAGAAGGTCATCCTTCCTGTTGTCAACCGAGAGATCCCTGTTATTGGAGACCCCTATGTGGATATCGAATTTGGGACGGGCTGTTTGAAGATCACCCCGGCTCACGATTTTAATGATTTTGAAATTGGGTTGAAGCATGGGCTTGAGCAGATTAAGGTGATTGATGAAGCAGGACGAATGAATGAAAATGCAGGCCCCTATCAAGGGAAAGATCGTTTTGAATGTCGGGAGCAGATGGTCGAAGATTTTGAGCGGGGTGGGGTCCTGATCAAGGTGGAGGACTACCGCCACGTGGTGGGCCATTGTTATCGTTGTAGGACGATCGTAGAGCCGAACCTTTCTCTCCAATGGTTTGTCAAAACCAAGCCTTTGGCTAAAACGGCCATCGAGGCTGTTCGAGATGGCCGTACTCGAATCGTCCCTGAGATCTGGGAGAAGACCTATTTCGAGTGGATGGAGAATATCAGGGATTGGTGCATCTCCCGGCAGATCTGGTGGGGTCATCGTATCCCGGCCTGGTATTGTGATCGATGCGGAGAAGTCATTGTGTCCAAGGAGGCGCCCACCTCTTGTCCGATGTGTGGTTCCGATCGTTTGACCCCTGAGACAGATGTTCTGGATACCTGGTTCAGTTCCGCCCTCTGGCCTTTTTCCACCATGGGGTGGCCCAGGGAGACCCAGTTGTTGAAAAAGTTTTATCCCACTTCTGTCCTGGTGACGGGCTTCGACATCCTCTTCTTCTGGGTGGCCAGAATGATGATGATGGGTCTGAAATTTAGGGGCGATGTTCCCTTCAGAGATGTATATATCCATGGCCTGGTGAGAGAC
>CAZEKS010000286.1:0-3750 GCA_964512795.1 uncultured Syntrophaceae bacterium | reverse complement strand
TCGAATGTGTTCAGATTTTCTCTCCCTTTCGAAACTATGTCGTCCGGAAACCTTGATCGTTGCTCCACACCCCTATTTCCCTGGAACCTATTCTTTAAATGGATACCTTCTGAAGCACCTCCATCTTTTCGATGCGCTCGAATATTGCCATTTCTATTCCCCCATGATCAACTTTAACCAAAGGGCTTTAGAAGTGTGCCAGTCCTTTAGATTCCCATTGATCGGAAACTCAGATGCTCATTTTCTTTCTCAACTGGGAACCACCTATTCATTGATCCATGCAGAGAGAAACCTTGAATCTATTTTTGCCGCTATCCGTGGGAATCAAGTTGAGGTCGTCACCCGTCCACTCAAGACCCTGGAGATGGGATCGATTGCGAGGCGTTTTTTAAGAATGAAACTTCGAAGTAAAAGAATCAAGCTCCAGCAGTAGCCAATACGCAAATTCCAAAAGCATGGAAGACCTCTATGTAAAGTAAAGCGGGACCGAATTGGCCAAACATGGATGCCTCCCAATATTGACCTTCCAGGATAAGGAAAAATCGGTGGAATCCTTCCCCCCTCCTTAGCAGAATTGAAAGCCAACAAGTGTAGGTTGACTGATCCAATACCCCACTAACGAAGTTTAAACCGCTGGATCTTGCCTGTAGCACTTTTAGGTAATTCAGAAACAAATTCTATCCAACGGGGATACTTATATTTAGCCAATCGCTCCAGAACCCATCTCTTTAGTTCTTCTGATAAATCCTCCGAAGCGTTGAACCCCTCTCGAAGCACGACGAAGGCCTTGGGTTTGACTAAGCCTTGATCATCCTTTTGACCGACGACAGCACATTCGCGAACAGATTTATGGAGGCTTAAGCAATTTTCGATTTCAACAGGTGAAACCCATATTCCTCCAACCTTCAACATATCATCCGAACGGCCTGCACACCAGTAAAATCCACCTTCGTCAATGTAATACTTGTCTCCAGTGTTAATCCATTCTCCCTGCATCGTTTGGCGTGTTTTTTCCCGCTTACGCCAGTAGAACTGGGCTGCACTGTTTCCATTAACCATCAGGGTACCGATTTCTCCCCGAGGCACTTCTTGCCCTTCATCATCCACAATTTTTAGTTCATATCCTGGTACCGGTTTACCGGTAGATCCTGGTTTTATTTCTCCTAATCGGTTGGAAAGGAACATATGAAGCATTTCAGTCGATCCAATCCCATCAAGAATATCGATCCCGAAACGTTCCTTCCAACGATAATAAATATCCATCGGCAATGCCTCCCCTGAAGAGACACAGATTCGAACCGAAGAGAGTTCGTGATCTGAATTGGGATCGGGTTTTGTCCCCTTTTCTTGATCTTGCTTTTCTTTATATTCGAGCATTTGACCATAAAGGGTGGGTACTCCGAAGAACACCGTGGGTCGAAAACGCTCGAGATACCTATAGGTCGTTTCTGGTGTGGGGCGATAAGGATTGAGGATAGCAGAAGCCCCTACGGACATAGGCAAATACATTCCATTTCCCAGACCGTATGCAAAAAAGAGCCGCGCCCCTGAAAAACAGATGTCCTCTTCAGTAAGGTTCAATATATTCTGTCCAACGGCCTCGGAGGTCACTACCATGTCATATTGGGAATGGATCGCTCCCTTGGGAGAACCTGTTGATCCTGAGCTATAAAGCCAAAAGCCAACGTCATCGCGTGTAGTAAAAGGGGTTTTTATGGTTGCAGGTGCCCGTTTGTATTTCTGCCTGAAAGGAATGTGAGGTCCTTCAATTTCTGAGATCACAATGAGATCTCGAAGGTAATAAAGATCCCCTTGAATCTGGTTGATGACTGGAAGAAGTTCTGCGGACGCAACGAGAACACGGACCCGGCTGTCATTCAAGTAATATTCATAGTCATCAGGAGTCAGCATGGTGTTGACGGGAATCGGCACTGCTCCCATCTTGATGGCTCCCCAGAAGATAGCATAAAACTGAGGCACATCAAGCATAAGCATCATGACCCGATCTTCGATGCGAACCCCTAAATCACGAAGAGCATTGGCAGTTTTATTGACCATCTTTTGTATGTCGTTATAGGTATAATTTCGATGCTCAGTATAGATAGCGATCTTGTGACCACGCCCTTGACGAATATTACGGTCTACAAAATAATCTGCAGCATTAAAAAGCTCTTGCGATTCTCCGTGAAGCATACCTCCCTCCTTTTTTAAGATAATTCAAATGAGTTATCGATAAAAAGGATGATCCTTCCAAGCATAAAAGATTCATTTCAGTCAAAAGATTGTGGACCATTGCCGAAATAGTCTTTCTAAATTATACGTACGATTTATAAGAATAGCAAACGAAACCTCTACAGAAGTCTTCCATTGACTTCAATCTGTTTTGGAAATAGAATGATTTAATTTTAAGACATTCACATCAATCATCAATGCCTATTAAAACATAAAAAAAGGCAAGGGGATGGAAAAATATATTCAGCTGGCAAAAGACCTGAATATGGTCAATGCAAGAATTATTTCGCCGCAAGAGATCTTCTTTGATATCAGAGCGATTTTAAAATGTCGGTGGGGGTGTGAATATGGTCTATATTCTCTTCATGAAAATATAAAATGCCACACCAGAGATACGACCTATCAAGAAAGAATCGAAATGGTTAAAAGATATCATCACATTCTATTGGTTCATTCTCATGATGCCAGGGAGTTAAGTGCTACGGTTCTTGAGATTGAAAGAACTGCCTTCCTCCATGGTTACTATTTTGCCTTTGCCATTCGGTCATGTAATCTCTGTGAGGTTTGTGCTCTTAAAAAAGGAAACCCTTGCCCCACTCCAGGTAAAATAAGGCCTTGCGATTCGATCTTTGGAATTGATGTCTATAAAACAGTTAGAAATTTAGGACTGCCATGTGAAGTTCTTATAACGAAAGATGACATTCAAAATCGTTATGGTTTTGTGCTACTGGATTAAACCGAAAGGAGAGCTTAATGAACCCTATTAAAATCATGCCATGTCTTGATATGAAAGAGGGCCGAGTGGTCAAAGGAATACATTTCGTCGACCTGAAAGAAGCAGGCGACCCTGTAGAGAACGCTGCTTTTTATGAGAAAGAAGGGGCAGATGAGCTGGCAATGCTCGACATCGCAGCAACCGTAGAAAACCGAAAAACCAGGCTGGAATGGGTAAAGAATGTTTCATCGGTGATAAAAATCCCGTTAACGGTAGGCGGAGGTATCTCGACTCTGGAGGATATTGAGCTGGTTTTAAAAGCGGGTGCTGATAAAATCTCTATGAACAGCGCAGCCGTCAAAAACCCGGAACTGGTGAAAGAAGCGTCCAAGAAATTTGGAAAGGAAAAGATAACGATAGCAATAGATGCAAGAAGGGGCAAACAAATGCCGTCCGGATTTGAATTGGTGGTTTCCGGTGGCACTAAGCCTGTGGGCAAAGATGCTATTGCCTGGGCTAAACAGTGTCAAGAACTTGGTGCAGGCGTAATCCTCCCAACTAGTATGGATGGCGATGGAACTCAGGCTGGATATGATCTGGAATTCACACGGGCTATTGCAGACGCAGTAAATTTGCCCGTGGTTGCCTCAGGTGGAGCAGGAAAGCTCGATCATTTTTACGAAGGAGTAGTTAAAGGTGGCGCTCAGATTTTGTTGGCTGCTTCCGTATTTCACTATCGCACCTTAAGGATCAAGGAGGTCAAAGAATATTTAAGGGAGAAAGGATTACAGGTCAATCTGTAG
>CAZEKS010000285.1:0-3764 GCA_964512795.1 uncultured Syntrophaceae bacterium | reverse complement strand
GAAGTGGCAAAACGCTTAAAGGTGCCGCTGTAAAGGTTTCCCAGCATACCCAACCACCTTTTCGGAACGTTTTTATGCAACTGAGAGGTTAACTCATCCTATGGGTCAAATCACTTTCAAAAGGGGAACTTGAAAAATGAAGAAGAGGCTTTTGGTGGTTGGAGGGGTTGCGGCAGGGCCAAAGGCAGCTGCCAAGGCCAGGCGATGTGATCCTGAGATGGAGATTGTCATCTACCAGGCAGAGGATGATATCTCCTATGCAGGTTGCGGACTTCCCTATTATATAAGCGGTGTGATTAAAGAAAGGCAGGAATTAATTTCCCGTACACCCGGCCAATTTGCTCAGGAAGGGATTCGGATTTTAAAGAACCGCCGGATTGAAAAAATTGATATCCGGAATCATGCGGTTACAGGCCGAAAAATTGGATCGGGAGAAACCTTTACGGATTACTTTGATCGGTTAGTCCTCGCCACAGGTGCCTATCCCATTCGGCCTGAAATTGAAGGCATGGATCTGAACAATGTTTTCTATCTTCGTTCTATCTTCGATGCCGATGCCATCTTTCAAGGTATTCGATCAGAGAGCATCCGGAATGTAGTGATTGCAGGAGGGGGTTATATTGGACTCGAGATGGCCGAATCACTTGTTCGTTTAGGCAAAAATGTAATGATTGTTGAACTGGCTCCTCAAATTTTGACGCTCTTCGATGAAGATTTTGCCGGCATCCTCCGACAATACCTGGAGAAGAAAGGAGTGAAGATCTTCACCTCGGAGGGGATTAAAGCATTGAAAGGGAAAGAGGGGAAGGTGACCCATGTTCAGACAGTATCCCGTGAGTTAGAAGCAGATGTGGTTTTGATGAGTCTTGGGATTCGTCCTCAAGTCGAATTGGCAAAACAAGCAGGATTAAGGATTGGTGAGACAGGAGCGATCTGGGTCAATGAGAAGATGGAGACAAGCGCAGAAGGAATTTATGCTGCTGGAGACTGTGCAGAAACAACCCATCTGGTGACGGGGAAAAGGGTTTGGATCCCCTTGGGTTCAACGGCGAATAAGCAAGGAAGAGTGGTCGGAGTAAATGTGTGCGGGGGAAGTGCAATCTTTCCAGGGATGATGGGAACAGCAGTCTTTAAGACATTTGATTTAAACGTGGCCAAGACAGGATTGAATATGAAGGAAGCAGAGAGAGAAGGTTTTCATCCAATACAGGCCATTGTCAGAGGATATGATAGAGCTCACTATTATCCGGGAGGTAAGGAGTCAACCCTAAAGGTGATCGCCGATAAAGGAACAGGCCGTATTCTCGGAGGACAGGCGATTGGAGAAGGACCTTCAGATAAATTCATTGATATCCTGGCAATGGCCCTTCATGGGAAAATGACTTGTCGGGAGTTGGCCTACGTGGATCTCGCTTATGCCCCTCCATTCAGTCCGGTCCTTTCACCCGTCATCGTGGCAGCTAATGTGCTGATGAACAAATTGGAGGGTAAGGTAGAAGGGATCCAGGCTTCGGAGGTAAAAGAGAGACTTCAGACTTCAGCAGAAAATTTTCAGGTATTGGATGTTAGAGAGAAAGATGAAGTAGAGAAGAAACGAATTCCCAATAGTACCTGGATACCTTTAGGAGAATTAAAAAAGCGATCCAATGAACTCGATAAGAAAAAAGAGATTGCCGTTCACTGTGAATCAGGCCTCCGCTCGTATAAAGCCTCTCTCAAACTCCGGCATGAGGGCTTCGAGAATGTGAAGAACGTTGATGGTGGGATGCTCTGTTGGTGTTATGATCTGGAATCAAAAAGTTAGTCATACTCTATAAGCGGGTGAGGATGTGTTGAATGTCTTCTCCTTATAGAAGCTTTAAAGAACTTGCGGATCAAGAACTGGAAGGTCAGGGCTATCAAATCAAGATGAATTTGAGGGGTAGCCCTGTTCTTGTCATGGCACCTCATGGGGGAAAGATTGAGCCGGGGACAACAGAGATTGCTGAAGCGATAGCAGGTCAGGATCACTCTTTCTACAGCTTCGAAGGCTTAAAGACAGATGGAAATGGTGTGCTTCATATTGAGAGTCACCTTTTTGATGAACCCCATGCGCTAAAGGCAGTCGAAAAGGCCAAGGTAGTGGTAACAGTCCATGGACAGATCAATCGGAAAGATGCGTTTGTTATGGTAGGAGGTCTTAACGCGCCTTTATGCTCAGAAATCAAAAGCCAATTAAAAGCATCTGGTTTTCAAACTCGATCTCCAATAGAGGGGCTTATGGGGAATGACCCAAAGAATATCTGCAATCAAGGGAATTCTCAGCGTGGCGTCCAATTGGAGATTAGCCGGAAAGTACGTGATTCACTTAGAACGGATAAAGATCAACTCCAAAGATTTGCTGATGCTGTGAGAAGAGCGATTCGACTCTATTTCAGCATTGATTGATGTCAAGCCTATTGAACCCTTAAATGGTAATAGAAAATTGGTACTGGGAGAGGTCCCCGGAAGCAAGCTTCCTGTTGACATAGCCCTTTAAATTATATTAAAGATGATCAAAAATATAGGATAAGAGTGAACCCCGTTAGAAATTCCAGTCGTTACGAATCGAAACCGAGCAGGGCATCAAACCCCGCCGGAATTATTCTGAAATCTAACCCCGCCACAGGCGGAACTGTAGAGCCGTTCGATCCCACGCTTCGCGGGACTCAGAGCCCTGAGTATATCGAAGGGCAGCGGGGCATTATTTCTAACGGGGTGAATATGAAATTAAAGAGTAGGTGTTTAATCCTTCTGATGTTTTCCTGGGTGTTTTTGAATAGTAGCTGCAGCTACATGGTGAAAAATGACCGACACCAGATTTATTCAAAACCCAGATATGGTATAGATAAGTTTGTGGTCGTTCGGGGTTATAATCTCCATTATGTCGAAGAAGGGGAGGGGCAACCCATCCTTCTCATCCCCGGGGCATTTAGCACTTACAGAAACTGGAATAGAATCATCCCGTACCTTTCGACACGTTATAAGCTGCTTTGCGTGGACTATCTTGGAGTAGGAGATTCTGACAAACCTAGGTCTGGGTTTGGTTACACCATCGAGGAACAGACCGATTTGATCGTAAAGATGATCGAGGCATTACAGATCTCTAAAGTTCAAATTTTTGGGGTCTCTTATGGGGGAGCGATTGCCTTAAATCTTGCCGCTCGGTTCCCGGAAAAAGTGGACAAGATCATTTCCATTGAGGGAAATGGCATTAAGCATCAGAATGCTCCTTATCGGCCCATGAAGGGTTTCTTGAGATGGCCTGTGGTGGGAGAGATTTTTACTGGGGTGATTCGTTCGGGAATTGCTGACAAGCTTGTCACGAAATCGGTGATCGGGAAGGCATGGGAAGAGATGGATGAGACTGAGAGAAAGGAGATTATTGAGATCGTATCTCAAAATAACAAGACGGCTTCACGTGTCTCGTGGTATCGTATCTCCCGGACTATCGAGACATCGAGAGATTTCACCGATGAGGCCAAAACAATCCAAACACCTGTTCTTTATCTATATGGGGGGAACTCCACCTATCATGACATGGCAGAGACCAATGCAGAGTTTTTAAAAGCTCATCTTCCCAATGTCGAAATTGTGCGGTTTGATGATGGCATCCACGATTTAGAGTTACAAAAACCGAAAGAGGTAGCCACCCTCGTTCTGGAATTTCTGGCCAAAAACGGGACGAATGAACATAATGTATTAAATGCGAATACTCAAACGTCCAAATAACAGGAATCAAGAAA
>CAZEKS010000284.1:0-3768 GCA_964512795.1 uncultured Syntrophaceae bacterium | reverse complement strand
GGCATTAAACCCCGCCGGAATTATTCTAAAATCTAACCCCGTTGCAGAGCAGCGGGGCATTATTTCTAACGGGGTAAAGGATAAATCTGGAATAATAGAAGGGGGGAATGATGGAATAATGGGAAGAATGAAGACCACAGAAAGAAGAATTACCCAATATTCCAGTATTCCAATGTTCCATTGTTCCACTATTCCTTTTTTCTTATGAGTATGCAAGCATCTAACTTTATCCATCTCCATGTCCACAGCCAATATAGCTTGTTGGACGGTGCCATTCGATTTGAAGAGGCCTTCGAATTGGCCAAGAAATATGGAATGAATGCCATGGCACTGACCGATCACGGGAATATGTTCGGCGTGGTCGAATTTTATCAAATGGCCATCAAACATGGCATCAAACCCATCGTGGGATGTGAGATATATGTTTCTCCAGGAAGCCGGTTTGAGAAAAAAATGGGAGAAGGAGGGGAGGGTAACTATCATCTCACCCTTTTGGTCAAGAATGAGACCGGCTATTTCAATCTACTAAAATTGGTGAGCCTCGCCCATCTTGAAGGATTTTATTATAAGCCAAGGGTGGATAAGAAACTTCTCAGCCAATACAATGATGGATTGATTGCCCTGAGCGGCTGTATGAAGGGAGAGATCGCCACCCATGCCAATCGGGGGGAGATGAAGAAAGCCTTTCAATCCGCCGAAGATTATCGAAGGATTTTTAACGACCGTCGATTTTTTATTGAGATTCAAAACAACGGAGTGGAAAACCAATTGCAGGTGAATGAGCGACTCTTGGAGATCGGGCATCAACTCTCCCTTCCTGTGGTCGCGACGAATGATTGCCACTATCTCCATCGAAAGGATGCCAAGGCTCAGGAGGTCCTCCTCTGCATTCAAACCGGGAAGACGCTCCAGGACAGCGATCGAATGAAATTTTCATCCGATGAATTTTATTTTAAATCGCCTCAAGAAATGGCCGACCTTTTCCAAAATACTCCGGAGGCGATCATCCATACAGTTGAGATCGCGGAACAATGCAATCTTGAAATGCGTTTCGATGAAAAGCATATTCCAAGAATCGCTGTCCCGGCTGGAGAAACCGCTGAAAGTTACTTAGATAAACTGGCCAAGGAGGGATTAGAGCGACGGCTTTCCCGACATCAGGCAGAGAAGGATTTCAAGGATCGTTCTGCCCGTTATAAGGCCCGACTTGAGGAAGAGCTCAAGATCATCAAATCGATGGGCTATCCAGGTTACTTTCTAATCGTTTATGATTTCATCCACTATGCGAAAAGCCATAAGATTCCTGTCGGCCCTGGAAGGGGATCGGCGGCTGGAAGTTTGGTGGCTTACGCCTTAAACATTACTGACCTGGATCCGATTGAATATGATCTGATCTTTGAAAGATTTCTGAACCCGGGAAGAAAGAGCAGCATGCCCGATGTGGATGTTGATTTTTGCATGGAGGGAAGAGAGGAGGTCATTCACTATGTATCGGAGAAGTATGGGAAAGAGAATGTGGCTCAGATCATCACCTTCGGAAAGATGCAAGCGAAAGCAGTCGTTCGGGATGTGGGTCGTGTTCTCGGGATTCCCTATGCAGAAGTAGATCGTATCGCAAAACTCATTCCCAACAAGCTCGATATTACCCTTGAACAAGCCTTACAGCAGGAGCCAAGCCTGAGAGAAGCGGTTGCCAAAGATAGCCGAATCGCTTCCTTGTTTGAAATTGCAAAATCTTTAGAGGGCTTGGCACGCCATGCCTCTACCCATGCGGCTGGAGTCGTGATCGCCAATAAGCCTTTAATGGAGTATCTTCCGCTCCAGCGGGGCCAGAACAATGAAATCATGACCCAGTATGCCATGAAGCAGGTGGAATCCATCGGTTTGGTTAAATTCGATTTTCTGGGACTCAAGACTCTCACCGTTGTAGACCAGACGATTCAGTTGATTGAAAAGAATCGAGGGATTAAACTTGAACTTTCTGAGATTCCCTTGGATGATTCGGAAGTTTATGCCCTTCTCGGAGCTGGTTCAAACCTGGGCATCTTCCAATTGGAAAGTTCAGGGATGCGGGACCTCCTAACCAAACTCAAGCCGCAGAGTTTCAAAGACATTATTGCCTTAGTAGCCCTTTATCGGCCAGGCCCTCTGGATAGTGGCATGGTGGGCGAGTTTATCAAACGAAAACATGGGAAAGAATTGATAAGATATGAACTCCCAGCCCTGGAAGAGATCCTAAAAGACACTTATGGGGTGATTGTCTATCAGGAGCAGGTGATGCGCATTGCCAGCACCTTGGCCAATTTTAGCCTCGAATATGCAGATAATCTGCGGAGAGCGATGTCCAAGAAAGACACCTTGGAGATGGAAAGACAAAAAGAGAAGTTTCTTGAAGGGGCTAAAAAAAACAAGATTCCTCTTAAGAAAGCGGAGAAGATTTTTGAACAGATGGAGACTTTCGGTCGGTATGGTTTCAACAAATCCCACAGCGCTGCATATGCCCTGCTTGCTTACCACACGGCCTATCTGAAGACTCATTTCCCGATCGAATTCATGGCTGCCTTGCTCACGAGTGAGGCGCAGAATCCGGATAAGATTGTAAAGTATATTTCCGAATGTCGGGAGATGAAAATTGAAATCTTGCCCCCGGATATCAATGAAAGTTTTAAACATTTTGCGGTCATTGGGAATCAGATCCGATTTGGTTTGACGGCTGTAAAAAATGTCGGGGATGCGGCCATTGACATCATCCTGGCGGAACGAAAAGATAATGGGAAATTTAAATCCTTGTACGATTTTTGCCATCGTGTCGATTTAAGAAAAGTGAATCGACGGGTGGTTGAAAGTTTGATTAAATGCGGGGCTTTTGACTTCTCGAAAACTTATCGATCTCAGATGTTGACCGTTCTTGGAGATATCCTGGAACAATCCCAATCGGCACGGAGGAAGAAAGGGGAGCCTCAACTGAGTATGCTGATCGATCACTCCAGGGAATTAAAGGAAGACTATCCGGACATCGATGAATTTTCAGAAAACCAACTGATCGTTTTTGAGAAGGAAACGATCGGATTTTATATCTCCCGGCATCCCTTATCACGCTATCAGGAAGAGATCAAAAAACATACTGACTGGGATACTTCCACTCTCTCAAAGCATCAGAATGGGGCCGAGGTGAAAATCTGCGGCCTCGTCAGCGGATTGAAGGAGATCGTTACGAAAAAGGGAGATCGGATGGCTTTCCTGACCCTGGAGGACATGAAAGGATTTGTAGAGGTCATTCTTTTCCCCGAGGTTTTTAAAGCGGCTTTGTCCTGTTTGAGAGGAGGCGACCCGCTTCTTGTCAAGGGGACACTCGATCTATCCGAGGAACATATCAAAATAAAAGGCACGGAAGTTCATTCTCTTCCGGAGTTAACCTCCTCTCCGATGAAGCCCTTCCATTTAAAGATTCCGCTCTCCTCACTCACTTCCTCCCAACTGGCAGGTCTAAAAGAGATTGTCGTAGCGAACCGGGGATCCTCTAAGGTTCTCCTGCACTTTTTGGGTGGAAACAACCGGGAGACCGTTGTGGCCCTGTCTGATCGATATACCGTCGATCCTTCTCAACATTTTAAAAACCACCTTCAACAACTTTTTAAATCTTCTCCCATTTCTTTTGAATAAACCCCGTTAGAAAGGACGGGGCTTTGACCCAACTTTTTTTATGAGTAATTGAAGTTTTATTTATATCATCCCCGCCATGAATGGCGGGGCTTTCTAACGGGGTAA
>CAZEKS010000283.1:0-3769 GCA_964512795.1 uncultured Syntrophaceae bacterium | reverse complement strand
TTTCGTCAAACGCCTCAATGGCTTCGATCTTCAATCGAAGATCTCCCATATGGCCCGCTTCATCAGGGGCTTCGACATGGACATATACAAAATCCTTTTCCCTTAAACCTCTCAGGGTATACTGAGCCTTCCCGTCATAATTTGTATCAAAGTATCCTGTAATCCCAGGAACCTCTAACACTTCCAACCCTGCTAAGATTCCAATCCCCCTGATCAGGTGGACCGCTGAGATTACATAGCCATCCATCCCGAATCGTTCCTTCAGCGTGATCATCCGGGGCGAACGGCCTTGCCCCCAGAGCCAGATGGAGTTGGCCGGAGGAAGTCCCTTTGCCTCACGGGCGCGATTGACAGGATGATTCTTGAGAACCTGCTGAGATTCTTTCATCAGGGTCAGGACGGGTTCTTTCATTTGAGGAAGGAAAGGGGATATTTCCTTACCCGTGAGGTCATGAGGAGGGGGGATTTTCAGTTTCTCCATGTTTGAGAACTTGGCCGCTCCATTTTTCATGACCATCAAATGCCGATAGCTCACTCCCGCATAGAATCGAATCTCATCGGTTGCTAATTCTTTGTTCAAATCGATGATGACTTTCCTTGCTTCCTCATTCGTGATGTGACCGGCAGAGAAATCTTCCATCACGATTTTATTACCCTGAAATTTTAGGGTAATCAGATTACATCGGAAGGCAATGTCATCCGCTGCGATTTCGACACCCAGGCTGGCGGCTTCCAAAGGACCTCTTCCGGTAAAATAACGGATGGGATCATACCCAAAAATGGAAAGGTTGGCGATTTCGCTTCCCGGGTTAAAACCATCTGGAACTGTCCTGACCAGCCCGATCTCACCCTGGTTCGCCATCCAATCCATATGGGGGGTCCTGGCTGCCATCAGTGGAGTCTTTCCCCCAAGACTCTCAACCGGGTAGTCTGCCATCCCATCCCCGACAATAATAACGTACTTCATCTTTATAGGCATTTTCTAACATCCCCAAAACCTCTAAATATACCAAAAACTTACAAATGTCAAATGAAAAGCAAAAGACGAAAGCAAAAGGCATGCCAATTCTTAGGGAGGGGTTGGAAGATTAACCCTTAACCTTTGGAAGGACCGCCTCTTTTATATAACGGATATATAACGGACCACCTTTCCTATCTCCGCTCTATTCTCCTTATTCTGGCTATGCAGAGGGGGTCTCAGACGCCCCCTTCACTCTATTTCCGCGGTTTAAAAGTCTTATGATTCCAACCACAGGATCGTTGATACAACAGAATCCAGAACCCCGTAAGCTTAGATGAGTTCATAGGTCAATTAGAGCCGGATGACCCGAGGTGGTTGAGTGGGCCCGTAATCATATCAGTATAGATAAAGGTATTTTTCATTATTGGGAATTATCAGAGATTGAGGTATTTCAGCACCTTGTCTTTTTTGGGGGGAAGAGAGATAGGTTTCTGGGAGACTCGGATGGCAATGTCCGGGTCCTTCAGACCATGTCCGGTAATCGTCAACACCGCTACATCGCCTCTCTTAAAAAAACCTTTCCGGTGAAGTTTGATCACTCCAGCAAGAGAAGCTGCGGAAGCGGGTTCGCAGAAGATCCCTTCCAGGCTCGCCATCATCCGATAAGCCTCGATGATCTCATCATCGCTCACGATGTCGATTAATCCGCCGGATTCATCCCGGGCTGCCACCGCTCGTTTCCAACTGGCGGGGTTCCCAATTCGGATGGCCGTGGCAATGGTCTCAGGCTTTTCAATGATCTTTCCCCTGACGATGGGCGCAGCCCCCTCTGCCTGAAATCCCAACATCTTTGGAAGGCCATCCATTCTCCCTTTCTCCCAGTATTCCTTGTATCCTTTCCAATAGGCTGTGATATTCCCGGCGTTGCCCACAGGGAGGCAATGGTAAGTGGGAACAAATCCTAAGTGATCGATGACCTCAAAGGAAGCTGTTTTCTGGCCTTCAATCCGATAGGGATTGAGGGAGTTCACCAAGGTGACGGGTTCGGTTTCGGAAATCTCTCTGACGATATGAAGGGCCTCGTCAAAATTCCCTTCGATCTGGATGACTTGGGCACCATGAGCCATTGCCTGAGATAATTTGCCAAGGGCAATCTTTCCTTCGGGAATGAGAACATAGGCCTTCATTCCAGCCTTAGAGGCATAGGCGGCTGCAGAGGCAGAAGTGTTTCCGGTGGAAGCACAGATGACCGCTTTGGAACTCGTTTCTTTTGCCATCGAGACAGCCACGGTCATCCCTCGATCTTTAAAAGAACCGGTCGGATTAAGACCTTCATATTTAAAATAGAGGTCGATCCCAGAAGTGACTTCCCTCTGAATCCGAGAAGAAGGGATGAGCGGAGTATTCCCTTCGAGCAAGGTGATGATGCTTTCCTCTTTCCTAACCGGCAAAAAATCCCAATATTCTCGAATCACCCCACGCCACATGTTTAACCCCAATTTCAGATTTTAGATTTCAGATTTCAAACTGAATTTTTCAATCTGCGATTTGCAATTTGCAATGCCATCATTCTAATTCATTTTCCACGCGAATGAACATTGTCTTTCCCAAAATCACACCCAGCCGATCGATTTCCTTTAGGGCACGATGAACATTCTTCTCTTTGGCCTCATGGGTCATCATCACAACAGGTACAGAACCTTTGATCCGCCTTCCCTTCTGGATCACCGAAACGATGCTGATGTCATTCTTTCCTAAGATTCCTGAAATCTTCGAAAGCACACCGGGTCGATCCAATGCTGAGAACCTCATGTAGTAAGGCATGACCACCTCCTCGATTCTCTTAAGAGGATTTTTTCCAATGGCAAACTCCTTATAAGAGAGCGAAGGCACTCGATGCCCCTTGGCTTGCACGAGGAGATTTCTACCCAGTTCCGCGAGATCGCTCACGACCGCACTGCCAGTGGGCATCTGCCCTGCCCCCTGGCCATAAAAGAGGACGGGGCCAACAGCGTCACCTTTAATATAGATGGCGTTAAAAACTCCCTCCACCGTTGAAAGTAAATGTCCCTCTGGAATCAGGGTGGGGTGAACGCGAGCTTCTATCTTCCCCTTCTCCATTTTGGCAATGGCCAAGAGCTTAATACGATATCCAAATTCTCGACCGAATTGTATATCCAGAGGTGTGATCTCAGAGATTCCTCCGATGAAGATTTCATTGAATCGTAGAGCGGTTCCAAAAGCAAGGCGGATCAGAATGGCAAGCTTGTGAGCGGCATCGATCCCTTCGATGTCATAGGTTGGGTCCGCCTCCGCATATCCTTTTTCCTGAGCTTCCTTTAATACTTCTTTAAAGTCTCTTCCTTCGTCTGTCATCTTGGAAAGGATGTAGTTAGAAGTCCCGTTTAGAATCCCAAAAATCGAATGGATTCGGTTGGCAACCAAACCTTCTTTAATTGACCGGATGAGTGGAATGCCTCCACCGACAGAGGCTTCAAAGTTGACATCCACGCCAAAGCGGTGGGCTTCCCTGAAGATCTCATCTCCATGAAGGGCGAGGAGGGCTTTGTTGGCTGTGACGATGTGCTTCCTATTCCGAATGGCTTTCAGAATAAAAGTTTTTGCAGGCTCAATCCCTCCGATCAGCTCCATGACAATATCGATTTCAGGATCCTTGATCACCTCCTCGGCTCTGCGAGTGAGGACCCCCGGTTTTAACTTCACTCCGCGATCCGTCTTTAAATCGATGTCAGCAATCCGTTTCAGGACGAGCTTGGCGCCCATACGCTTTTCGATCAGCCTGGAATT
>CAZEKS010000282.1:0-3771 GCA_964512795.1 uncultured Syntrophaceae bacterium | reverse complement strand
ATATTAATCGTTCTACCCTCTATGGAAAGATGAAACGTTATGGGTTGGAAAAAGAACAAAATTGATACAAAAGTGTTTAAAAATAAACATATCTGTAACCTATTGATATATAAATATTTTTTATTCAAAACAGTTAAAATATAAAAAACTGTTGTTTAAAATTATACAAATTCTCTCCCCAAACAATATTTCCTCCCAATCCTCCATGTCTTTAAAATCGTTAACTTATCAATTTCCTGAGTCAATCTGAATTTTGGTACAAAAATTGCTTTTGAATCTCGAATATCAAGAGATGGGGGTCTCTCATGAAGTGTTATCGATGCGGTGGAACAATGGTATTCGAAAAATTCTATGGAATATGTGAAGAATTTTTCGGATGGAGATGCATTTTCTGTGGCGAGATCGTGGACAAAGTGATTTTGGAGAATCGACTCGAGCAGAAACGTTAATATTCCCTTCCTAAAGGTTCATTCAGCGAACTCCATTTGGAAGGGGATAATTAATGGCGAGTAAGATTTGTATTGTCGACCATGACTTAGCCAGTCGAGGTTATTTAAGAGAATGCTTGGAAAGAGAAGGGCACCAGGTTACCACATTAGATAGCGGTTATCAGATTAAACCTTACCTTTCTGAAGTACATTTTAATATCCTCATCTTAAACATAGATAGCCCTGGAGTTAAGGAAAAAGGGCTGCTGCTCGAGGCTCAGAAGTCTTGCCGAACAAGAATCCTTCTGATCGTCTCAGAAAGGGGGGACCCCTTCCTCAAAGAAGCTATCGATGCAGGCGTTTATGGTTTTATTTATAAACCCTTTAATCTTCAGGAAGTCTGCACGATGGTCGACCATTTGACCCGATGAGAGATGAAAGGAAGAGAAGGAGTCTACCCAAATATGGATGAATTATGGGGTGATGTGCCAGAGTTTCCTCAATTTAGAGATTTAACCCTCGAAAACAAACCTCTCTTTCATCATGCCTTTACCCAATTTCCTCCTCAGATTTCAGAATTTACCTTTACCAACCTTTTCATCTGGCGACATGCCTATCAGATCAAAATCAGTCGTTTTCAAACCCTTCTATGCCTCCTCTCTGATCAGGGAGGAAGTTCATTTTTCTTTCCTCCAATTGGAAAGGGAGATATGGTAGAATGTTGTCAGAGTCTGCTTCACTATCTTGAGGGAAAAGGGATGACCCCTAAAATCGCTCGGATGCCTGAAGCGATGGTGGAACAGATCGATTGGAAGACATCAGGGATGAAGGCCGAACTGGATCGAAATCAATGCGATTATGTCTATCTCACCCAGGATTTGATTGAATTGAAGGGTAGAAAATATCATCGGAAAAGGAATCATATCAAACAATTTCAGGAAAAATATTCCTTCCAATATATCCCCCTCACTCCTGAATGGATTTCACAATGCCTTCATTTGGAGGCGGCGTGGTGTGATCTCCGACATTGTGAGGCGATTTCGGGTTTGCTTAACGAATCCCTCGCCATCAAAGAGGCCTTCATCCACTTTGAGGAGTTAGGAGTGAAGGGAGGAGCCCTCCTGATCAATGGAAAAGTGGAGGCCTTTACATTGGGAGATCCGCTCAATCCCGAAACAGTCGTCATCCACATTGAAAAGGCGAATCCGGCTTACGAGGGACTCTATCCTACGATCAATCAGGCCTTTTTAGAACATCAATGGTCAGGATATACCTATGTCAATCGGGAACAGGATTTAGGGGAAGAGGGTTTGAGAAAGGCAAAGGAGTCTTATTTCCCTCATCACATGATCAATAAATATACCATTACGTTGGGGTAAGGAGAAAGGATTCTAAAGTGGGAGAGAAAAAGAATTGGAGAGTCAAAACCTTTACGACAGAGCTAAAAATTTTTCAAACGGTAAAAGAGTTAGAAGTCTTGGATGACAAGTTAAATCGTTTCATCGCTGAAAACAAAGTGAAAAAGGTTGTCTCGGTCAGCGATACGACGACTACGGACAATTCCGGTGCGACCATCGGCCTGATCCGGATCTTAACTTACGAGACTTAAAGGTCCTTCTGGGAATGGGGTATGGGCATATTCATGGCCCTTTTTGCGGATCCTGTCATTCCCGTGCTTGCGCGCAGAAGCGCTTCAGCGTGCAGGCGTGCAAACGGGAATCCAGTAAAGGGATTATAGGAAAGATATGGATTCCTGCTTCCGCAGAAATGACAAATAGAGTCGGAATATTAAATTTTTGTGGTAGGAGTTCAGGGCGACCACATTAGTATCCAAAGAACAAAAAAGAAGGTGGAAAATATGACCCAATGGGAATATCAGATTACGATTCACGAACTGCCCGATCGGCAGGCCGAAAAACAGAAACGTACTATCGAATGCGATCAGGATGGCCTCTGTTTTGTCCACGATATCTTTCATGGAGGTATTGAATGGCTGGAGGATCTCTTTCGAGAGAAAGGGAGGGAAGGCTGGGAGCTAGTGCAATCCGGATACCACAACAAGGAACTCCTTTGCATATGGAAGAAGGGAAAAGAAGCCGGGGAGAAGAGCTAAGGAGATTCATTCTCGCTCAAATTGAAAAGAAAGGCTCCATTCCTTTTTCTCAATTTATGGAGTGGTGTCTCTACCACCCCGAATATGGCTATTACCAAACAAAAGGGACAAGAATCGGGAAAGAGGGTGATTACTATACAAGTCCCTCTGTCAACCCCCTTTTCGGACACCTGATCGGCAAACAGCTTCTCCAGATGGCAGAGATTTTGGGAGGAGAGAATTTTGATGTGGTCGAGATGGGAGCGGGCAGTGGGTTTCTCTGCGAGGACATCTTAGATTGGGCGCAGAAGAACTTGCCTGCCTTCTACCAACGTCTCCGTTATTACCTCATCGAGACCGCCCCTCCTTTTTCAAAAGAGCAGAGGGAAAGACTTTCTGAAAAGAAAAGAGAAGGAAAAGTTTTTCGGATGGATTCCAAGAAGTTCAGAGACGGGGAGGTTCGCATTCAAGGATGTTTCCTTTCCAATGAACTCGTTGACGCCTTTCCTGTTCACAGAGTCATCCTCGATCAAGGAAATTTAAGGGAACTCTATGTGACTCAACAAGAAGGCCAATTTGAAGAGAGATGGGGTGAACCTTCTGATCCAAGGATCTCTGGCTATTTCCAGTCCATGGACATCACTCTGCAAGAGGGCCAGAAGGCGGAGGTGAACCTACGGGCTTTGGAATGGATGGAAAATGTGGCTCGGTGCTTGGAGCGAGGATTCGTCCTGACGATCGACTATGGTTATCTCGCTGAGGAGCTCTATGCCCCCCATCGACGAGAGGGGACACTCCTCTGTTATTTTCAACATCAGGTCTCAGAAAATCCTTATGAACGTTTAGGGGAACAGGACATTACCTCCCATGTCAACTTTACCAGCTTGATCCGAAAGGGAGAAGAAGTTGGCCTCCAGTTCGCTGGCCTTGTTCCACAATATCATTTCCTCATCGGGCTTGGTATCCTCGAACAAATGGAGACTTTAGGGAATCAGATATCTGAATTGGAGGGACTAAAATTGAGGCTTTCGTTAAAGCACCTGATTGAACCGGAGATCGGAATGGGTGAAGTTTTTAAAGTATTGATCCAGCATAAAGGGATGGATCAGCCTTTATTGGATGGACTGAGAGATCTCGGTTCGATCCCATGGCCTAATTCCCCTCAGCCTCTCCCCAGCGAGATTGTGTCGCAATGGGTGGAAGGTAAGAATGGAACAGACAAACGGATTCCAAAGCTTTAGAACGCGGAGT
>CAZEKS010000281.1:0-3772 GCA_964512795.1 uncultured Syntrophaceae bacterium | reverse complement strand
AAAGAAACTCTCAAGACAAAGAAGGAGATCATTAATCTTCCTGCCACCATTTTAAAGAAGGGTGGGCAAAAGGTCCCGATTAGTATTAGCACAGCGGTACTGAAGAATGAGCGAGGGCAGATTATCGGAGGGGTGGAGACGTTCAGAGATCTTTCTGCCATTGAAGAGCTTAAAAAGGAACTTTCTCAAAAATATACGCTTGGCGATATCATCAGCAAAAATCATCTGATTCACGACATCTTCAATATTTTGCCTAATATTGCAGAAAGCGATAGCACTGTTTTAATTCAAGGCGCCAGCGGAACGGGCAAAGAACTCTTCGCAAAGGCAATTAACCATCTAAGTCGGAGGAAGGAAAAGCCCTTCATCAAAGTGAATTGCGGCGCCCTTCCAGACACGCTACTCGAATCAGAGCTGTTCGGATATGTCAAAGGAGCTTTTACCGATGCCAAGAAAGATAAACCAGGGAGATTTGCCTTGGCGAACGAAGGGACCATTTTTCTTGATGAGGTAGGTGATATGTCTCCTTCCCTCCAAGTCAAGTTACTCCGCGTTCTTCAAGAAAAGGAGTATGAACCTCTTGGATCGACCAGTCCTAGAAAGACCGATGTCCGAATCATTGCGGCAACCCATCAGGACCTTTCAAAACTGGTTAACGAGGGGAAATTTAGAGACGATCTCTTTTATCGACTGAATGTGGTGAGGATTGAACTTCCTCCTCTTTCCCAGAGGAGGGAGGATATTCCTTTGTTGATTGATGCTTTCGTTCAGAAGTTTAATGCCAAGATGGGAAAACAGATTATGGGAGTATCCGATCAGGCTTTACGGTTGCTGTTGAAATATGATTATCCCGGAAATGTCAGAGAACTTGAAAATATCATTGAACATGCTTTTGTCCTTTGTGGAGGGAACCGGATCGACACAGACTGCCTGCCGAAGGAACGGACTATAAATCGAGAGGAGATCAAATCATTTAGGCCTCTTGAAGAAAAATATCCTTTTGAAAGGGCAGAGGCAGAAGTTCTCGAAAAGATATTAAAGAAACATCAGGGGAACCGGATCAATACAGCGCAGGAATTAGGCATCAGCAGGGCGACGCTCTGGAGGAAGATCAAGAGGTACAGAATAAGATAAGCGTATCAATTATGAAACTATAGTGTTTCATCAGTCTCATTTGTGAAACACAGATCCACTCGCCCGATTAATCCCTCTTTTACAACAAAATTCCCTAATTAGTTAAAATCACAATACTTCTTTCTGTTTCCCATTCTTGGCACTCTTTTTGTACTTAGTATCTTCATACATGAAGATCGCCATACCTATTTTTGGAAATCGGATTTCCCCGCGCTTTGACTTCTCCCCGGAGATATGGGTCATTGAGGTTGAGAGAGGCAAGGTGGTGGGGCAAGAGAAGCTTTCCACTGCAAATCTCAATCTTCCCAAGCGTCTTGAGCAGATCACCTCAAACGGGGTCGATAAAGTCATCTGCGGCGGAATCGATGGTCTTTCTCGGAATCAACTTGGAAGTAAAGACATTGATGTTGTCCAAGATGTCATAGGAGATGCCGATATCGTTTTTGATCTTTTCATGAGAGGAAGGCTTCGACCAGGCTTCTGTTGTGAAAGAAGGGGAAGAAGAGGTTTTTGCCCCTGGAGAAGAGATTCTGGTGAAAGGAGGATATAGACTAAATCCCAAATGACAAATCTCAAACTTCATACTTTAAAAGAAAAATCCTCAGGAAGGAGAATCTAATGGCTGAAGGGAAAAGTGAGAAAGAGGTGACCTGTGAGAGCAGTAACCAATCCAGTTCTCGCAGTCAACAGGAGCAAGAGACTTATGCACAAGAGAGGTTAAAGTCCAAACTTTCCCATATCAAACACCGAATCATGGTGATGAGTGGGAAAGGCGGTGTCGGAAAGAGCACGGTCTCGACAAATTTGGCTGTTGCCCTATCTCGGGATGGCTTCGACGTCGGGATCCTCGATGCGGACATTCATGGCCCGAACATTCCAAAGATGCTTGGAATTGAATTCAGTCATGTGGAGGGATCAGGCCAGGGTATGATTCCCGTGGAGGTCTTTCCGAATTTAAAGGTTATTTCCATGGCTTTTTTCATCGGAGATCGAGACAACCCAGTGGTATGGCGGGGACCACTCAAGCACAATGCCATCAGTCAATTTCTCGGTGAGGTAGAGTGGGGAAACCTTGATTTCCTTATTATCGATCTTCCGCCCGGAACTGGAGATGAGCCGCTGAGTGTGGCTCATCTCGTTAAGAATGTGGATGGCTCTATTATCGTAACCACTCCTCAGGATGTCGCCCTTCTTGATTCTCGAAAGTCGGTTAATTTCAGTAGGATGCTCAGCATTCCAGTGATCGGGATTGTTGAAAACATGAGCGGGCTGATCTGCCCTCACTGTCACGAAGAGATTTCCCTCTTTAAGAAAGGCGGCGGCGAGAAGGCAGCGCGAGATCTAAAGGTTCCTTTCTTGGGGAGGATTCCCATTGACCCGGAGATGGTCAACGATTGCGACAGAGGGATGCCCTTTGTGATGGCCCACCCAGATTCTGAGGCAACCAAGGTCTTTGGGGAGATAGCCCAACGCTGTAAGGAGTATGTGGGATTCAAGGAAATAGAGAGAAACTTGGAAAAGGAGAAATTTCCATATCATTTTAAATAGCAGGAGGTAAAGAGATGAAGAGAATTGCATTGGCGTCTGAAGATGGTTCCGGTCTTGAGGGGTCTCTCAGTGCCCACTTCGGGAGGTGTCCTTTCTATACCTTTGTGAATGTGGAGAGAGATCAAATACTGGGTTTTGAGGTGGTTAAGAATCCTTACTTTCCAAACCATCAACCGGGAGTGATCCCCCAGTTTATTCACTCTCAAAAGGCAAACGTGATGATCGCGGGTGGTATGGGACCGAGGGCCATCGACTTTTTCAATCAATTGGGGATCGATGTGGCCACGGGAGCTCAGGGGAAAGTGAGGGACGTGGTAGAGGCCTATCTCAGAGGTGAAATTCAGGGAGTTGTTGCTTGTGAACATCACGAGCATGATCATGGGTGCGAGGAGGAGGGGCGATGAAAATTGCTGTGAGTGCAACAGGAAAAGACCTTCATTGCGAGATCGATCCGAGGTTTGGAAGATGCCAGTATTTTATCTTTGTCGATCCTGAAACCATGGAATTCGAAGCACTCGAGAATGAGGGATTAATGGCATCGGGCGGCGCCGGGGTTCAGGCCGCACAATCTGTCGTTCAAAAAGGTGCGAACGCCGTTATCACGGGCAATCTTGGGCCCAATGCGGCATCAGCTCTTTCAGCTTCAGGGATTAAGGTCTATCTGGCACCAGGCGGCACGGTGAAGGATGTTACCGAAGCATTCAAAGCTGGAAAACTTCAGGAAGTGGGTGGGCCTACGGTCTCTCCGCACTTCGGAATGGGCGGAGGTCGAGGTATGGGCGGCCGCAAAGGTTAAAGAACGAATATTGCGAATAGCTACGAATCATTCGAATGAATTTAATTGGGTACCATTTGAATAATTCGTCTATGTTAGAAGGGAGGGATCATGATGCCATACGGAATGGGACCAGTAGGATGGAGATACCATCCTTACGGCTATGGTCGAGGGAGGTGTTGGAATCCAGGGTGGTACGGTTCACCTATTCCACCATGGGGACCTCCAACCAAGGAAGAGGAGATTAGGTTTCTTGAAGAGGAGACCAATTTCCTTCGAGAAGAACTGAGCCAGATCGAAAAGAGGCTCGAAGAA
>CAZEKS010000280.1:0-3773 GCA_964512795.1 uncultured Syntrophaceae bacterium | reverse complement strand
GGATGTGTCCAGCGGGAGCTTACGATCAAGACCGTGCCGTAGGAGGCCCTGGTTACACTGAATGATGAACAGGTGGGATTGTCTCCTGTGACCGTCTCGTTCCAATGGTATGGGGATTACGAGGTACACCTATCCAAGGAGGGATATGAAACCCTGAATACCCATCGCAAGTTAAAGGCCCCCTGGTACGACATGTTTCCCTTTGACTTCGTGGCCCAGGTCCTCAATCCCACTCTTATCAGGGATTCCTATGAATGGACCTTTGAAATGCAACCCCAACAACCCATGGAGCGCCAGACCCTGGTCAACAAGGCGATTTCCCTGCAAGAGCAATTGGCCGAGTCGCCGGATTAAGCGGCACCTGGGGATTGGAATAATGGAATGTTGGAATAATGGAATAGTGGAATGATGGGCTAACCCAATATTCCAGCATTCCATCGTTCCAGTATTCCATTCTTACATGAAATGCTTCCGATACCACCCAATGGCCTTTTCCAGCCCTTCCTGAAAAGAGACCAACGGACGAAAACCGATCAATTCCCGGGCACGGGAGATGTCCGCTACTGAGTGTTTGACGTCCCCTGGTCGGGGATCCGCATATACGGGCCGGACCTGTTTTCCCAGGATATGGTTTATCATATCAATGATCTGATTGACGGTAACGGCCTGGCCGCAGGCAATATTGACGACCTCGCCGCGGGTTCGGGGGGCCCGGGCCGCCAGTATATTGGCATGCACCACGTTATCGATATACGTAAAGTCACGGCTCTGTTCTCCGTCGCCATAGACCGTGGGGGATTCGTCATTCAGGATCTTGGTGACAAAGGCCGGGATCGCGGCGGCGTACTGACTGGCGGGGTCCTGCTGCGGTCCGAATACGTTAAAATACCGCAAGGCAATGGTCTGAAGCCCATACACGTGATAGAATACCGCACAATAGTATTCCCCCGCCAGCTTGCCCACGGCATAGGGAGACAAGGGAGACGTGGGCATGGACTCGATCTTGGGAAGCGTGGGGGTATCGCCATACGCCGACGAACTGGCGGCATACACAAACCGTTTTACCTTGGCGTCCCGGGCCGCCAACAGTAACGTCAGGGTGGCATTGACACAATGCTGATGCATCAAGGCAGGGTCCTCCACGCTCCGCGGCACGGAGGGCAAGGCCCCCTGATGAAACACCACATCTATATCCCGCATCACGGACCGTGCCACCCGAGGGTCCCCCATATCGGCCTCTATAAACTCGATACGGTCCATGATCGGCTGCAGGTTAACCTTCTTGCCGGTCAGCAGATTATCGACCACACGAACAAAATAGCCCTCAGACACCAGCCTGCGGCAAAGATTCGAACCAATAAAACCCGCACCACCCGTTACCAGGACCTTTTCCATAACTATCATCCTATGCTTCATCAAGTGATTGACAAAGAATCCCTATTCTATGGATTTTCCCTGCACTTGAAAAGGCCGTTATATCACTTAATTCACGATGATGGATGCCGCTCCCGGGATGCTGGATTCTGCAAACTTACGTATGCGCCAACTGGCTGCGCATGTACCGTTTGTAGGATTTGAACTGTTCGCGGAAATACCCACCCTTCATGGCCCGGGCGCCAAACAAAATGCAGCCAATCACATTGGCGTTCACGCGTCGCATTTCTTCAATGGCACGTTTCGCCGCTCCCTGGCGGGTCCCGGCTGCATGGAATACCAGGACCGTGGCATCCACGACCTGGGACAATACCTTGGCGTCACTGACCAGCAGCACCGGCGGCGTATCAATGATGACGTGATCATACATGCCGGTCAATTCCCCAATGACCGTTTTCATGCGCGGGCCTGCCAGCAATTCCGCGGGGTTGGGCGGCAACAGCCCCGTATCCATGATATGGAATTTTTCCGCGCCCGACGAACGCAGGGCGTCCTTTAAGGCACACTGTTCCAACAGCACACTACTCAAGCCGAAACGAGAGCCGTTCCCTGCCTGGCCTGGGGCGGATTTGGGGAACAGGGACTGAATGGCCGGCTGACGGAAATTGGCATCCACCAGCACCACCTTTTTGCCCTTGGCCGTCAGGCTCAGGGCCAGGTTGACGGCGCAGGACGTGGTGCCGTCTTCCGGTTCGCCACTGGTGAGTACACAACTCTTGAACCCGGACAGTTCCAGGTTGGTACGGCAGCGTCGGTAGGCCTCTCCCAGAATGGAGTAAGGAGCCTGACGCACGACCTGATAGAGGTCCGTGCCGCGCGGCAGGTCGTCTTCGTCGTCGTCCGGTACAATACCCAGCAACGGGATGTTCAGGAAGCGGGCCACGTCACTGGGCGTGCGTACCAGGTCATTGAGCATCTCCACGATGAATGTCAGGGTAATCCCCAGGAGAAAGCCCAGCATCGTACCGGACGGAAACCACAACAGCCAGTGCCGGGTAGCGGTCATTTCCAGCGGTGGCTGGGCCATGCCACTGAGCTGTACCCGGGGGGTCTTGGGATCGTTGAGCATGATACGCAGCTTTTCGATCTGTTCCTTGATCGTGTTCAATATGTCCACACGTTCGGTCCGGACGTCCAGTCGTCTGCGATATTCGTCCCTGGCCCTGTCCAGGTCCTTCTTTTTGGCCTCCGCCTCTTCACGTAAACGCTGCAGCTCGGTTAATCGTTCCTGCATCACCACCAGCATCTGTACGGCATCCTGCAGATTCGCCTGGCGCGTCTGCTCGGCAATCTCCTGGTTGCGCCGCTCTTTTTTCTGCTCGAGTTCCGTAATGATCTCCCGCGTTTGGCGCACGACCCGGTGATTCTCCCCGAACTTGGCCAGACGTCCCGATAAATTGGCCTGTTGCACGGCCAACTGCTGGGTCAATGACAGTATCACGGGATCGCGCTCAATGGCGTGTTCGATCTGTTCATTGACGTGTCCCGTGGCCAAGGCCTCCAGGTTCTTGACATTGGCCTGCATCTGTTTCACGGCTAACAGCAGGTCGCTTTCTTCGAGTTGTAACTGGTTGAAGCGGGTGACAATCGGATGCTGATGTTGATAGGCCCCGGCCTCGATCCCCACGTCGGTAATACCCCAGTCCGTGCGTACCTTTTCCAGGGACTCATCCACCTTGTCGATATCCTGTTGTACCATGCTGCGTCGTTGTTCCAGTTCGACCAGACGCTGGCTGATCTCATCCTTTTCCTGCCCGCCCTGGTTTTTCACAAACAGTTCCGCCATGTCATTGACAATGTCCGCAGATTCCCCGGCAAGACGGCAGGTCATGCTCAGGGACACAAAATCGGCGTCCCGGTGTCCATAGGCCCCAAAGTACTTGAGCAGGTATTTCATGGCGCGGGTATAGTCACCCCTCATGCTTTCGCGAAACCAGGCGGTCTTTTTGACCTTGTCGAGCTTCAACAACTGATCAAAGGTGCCCTGCTGTCTGATGAGATTGGCCATATAAACACGATAGCCGTAACGCACGTCCTTATTGACCTGGGTGTTGCTGATGATGGTGGGATCTTCCTGAACCGGCGGCAAGACCTCAAGGTAGGTCTCGGCCGTATAACTGGGAAGATAGCGGCGTAACAGATACCAGGCGGTCCCGCCACAGCCTGCCCCCAGAAACGTCATGAAAATAATCAGGATGATATGTCTGCGCAGGATGCCCAAAACCTCTTTGGGTGTCAGGATTTGGGCAGAGTCAGGCGCGGACCGCGGTCCCCTGACGGCACCGTTCGCCGCTGTTGCAGTCCCCATTGATCTTGACTGTCCCATTACATTCCCCGAT
>CAZEKS010000279.1:0-3773 GCA_964512795.1 uncultured Syntrophaceae bacterium | reverse complement strand
TATTCTTCGGGCTCAAGATGCCCGATCAAAATGCTGTCTTTAAATCTTTCCCGCCGCTCTGCAATGTAGAGTTGTTTGAGTGCATATTCATTTATCATCGCTTTGGCCAGTGATGGATGCTTGACAGCCAGTTCTATCATTTCCTTGTTCAAGGCTTCGTTTTTATCAGCATTTTCCACCGCCAGTTGGTAGTCCGAGGGGGGCGGAAACCCCCGAGTCCGTTCATTACCAGTCAGGTAATCACGAGTCATCCAATAATATGTGGCTTCAGCGCGTGCTTTCTTCATATAAACTACATCGCACTCCCGTCTTTTAATTCTAGAATTATACTCCGTGTGGGCTATATATTCACACTTAATATCGAAATCATCCGTACTATTAAGGGCATTAAACAACTTAAACTTGATGTCCTCCGCCTTGTATATCTCCATCTGCAGTGAATGCAGAGACCGTTCTCCAATGACGAGAATTTCCTCCATTTCCCATTCCCATGTTGGTAGGTCCCTATCCTGTTGTGCAAATGCAGACTCCGGATATATCAAAACGCCTACGAAGACAACGATTAACCAATTCATGGTTTGATGAATGGACCGGAACGCAGCTTTTTTGAGGTGTTTTCCCATAAGACAACCTCCATGAAAAGAGGTTAATGGTTTGGAAAAAGTTTAGGGAAATCATATAGAAAAACTGGATTTTAGGCAATAATAATCCTTTTTGACTGTCTATATATTGTGGTGTGAGTAAGTGGGCTAAAAGTTTAGATTACTTGCCATAGTTTTAAATTGGATTTTATGCGATTCAGGTTGTGATTACAAACTCAAATAGAACGAATTGAATGGTTAAATGGGCATATTTTGGATCCGAGATCGCTAAACAGACTCCTATGACTTGGCTAAAATGGATTTTAACTTCGCAGCATAGGCCTTACTCTCGGCATCTTTGGTGACAATATGGATCTCGTCCGGACCTGTAACACCCAATCCGATCTCTACGGCCCGCTTCATCTGCTCCTGTTCGAATATCTTATTATTCATGATCGTGTCATTGGACCCCAGATCCTTCAGCACCGCTAATCCCACAGCATCCATGGCCACTCGATCTTTTCCGGCCAGGATAACATTCGCAGTCTTCTTTTCACCGGTCATGGGTCCACCGTCAGTGAAAACTTCAACTCCGTCCATTAAAATGAGCTGAGGTTGGTAACCAAGGTTGATCTCGGCGATCATCTTTCGCATGTGTGGTGATCCATGTAGTTGCGGCATCATATGCTTTCGGTGGACTGCCCCAACGCTCAACTTCATTGACATAGTAAAGTGACCTCCAAACTGATGTGTCTTTAAGCATCCAGTAGTCACAGTATATTCTGATTCAACCAGAGGCCGAGCCATGTAGAAACCATCTCCCCAATGGCTGCCGGGCGGATTAATGAGAACCCAATCTTTATCTTCCATGGACTCGAAATTCAGGACGTTGAATCTCAAATCCCTGCCCAAATCGAAAATTCCCTTGTCTTCCATAACCTTCTGTGTGGCCCCAGGACCGCAGCGATCACCAACGGTCACAGATAATGCCTCACGCTCCTGGATCTCACGGACCAGTGTACCAAGTACGTCGTTATGGGTAGAGCCGGGACAAGGATCGGCCGTATTAAAGTTTGGTTTGACAAAGACCTTCTTTCCCTTCATGGGAAGGAATTCCAACAGATTAAGGGCCTCAATGACACCTTGTTTGCGGTCGCCGGTTTTAACAAGCGCAATGGTCGCTTTGTTAGGTGACTCTTTGGCCCAGAGTGGAAGTCCTGTGGAAAATCCTGTTATGCCTATGGCGGATGCGTAAAGAAATTCTCTTCGATTTAATGAAAACATGGTCTTCAAAACCTCCTTATTCTTTTGGGCTATATTTCTATCTTTAACCTGAAATTTGCATGCACTTAGAATCAGGATAGGGAGGAGCCTCGCGACTCCCCTCCTCCTACACCACCTGGCATACGGATCACGTACCAAGGCGGTTCGGTTGAGATTATCTTTTGATAAATAGTCCTGGCACTCCAAGTGACATAAAATAACTGGCTGGAAGGGCAAAGGCAAGCCCTGGGCTCCGGCTTAAGCGCCATGGCCCATGCGCTGACTTGCACGTATTCCATGCCAGATCACGACTCACTCCTCTCCTGCGAAGCTCCTTATAGCCGCCTCGACCCCACTGCTTCCAGAGATAACACCTAAGCTTCCTCTTTATCCAGGAATCCAATTCCTTGAGAATATATATTATCTCCGTTACCCCAAAGTAGGCTTTCCAGCCTAAGAGATAATTCCTCACATCTTTCGCAATGTGTTCGATTCGCCTGCCCCGCGTGCGTCGGGCAATTCCTCTTATTCTATCCTTGAATCGTTTTATCGCCGAAATACTGATTTTAAGACGATAATTACGTCGAGTAAAGGTAAACCCCAAAAATTTTGTGTCCCAGGGCCTCCCTACAATACTCTTTGCTTCATTCACCTTCAACTTGAGGCGTTCTGTCAGGAACCTTGAAATACTTCCAAGTACCCGCACCCCGGCCCGTTTGCTTCGCACATAGATGTTACTATCATCTGCATAACGCACAAACCGGTGTCCTCTGCTCTCAAGCTCCCGGTCAAGACGATCCAATAGAAGATTCGATAAGAGCGGTGACAAAGGGCCTCCCTGTGGAGTCCCTTCGACCGTCTCATGCAGGGCATCATGTTCCATAGCCCCTGCCCTGAGAAAACGCCAGATCAGCTTTATTACCCGCTGATCCTTTATACGCTTCGAGACTTCATTCATCAGCTTGTCATGGTTCACTCGGTCAAAGAACTTCTCAAGATCCATGTCCACTACCCAGGTACGACCCTCCTTCAGGTACTTCTGCGCCTGTCTTACTGCCTGGTGCGCATTCCTCCCCGGCCTGAACCCATAGCTCGATTCAGAAAAGCTCGCATCCCATTCACCCTGCAATATTTGCAGCAAGGCTTGCTGGATAAAACGATCCAGCACCGTGGGAATTCCAAGCTTCCGTTTACCTCCTTGAGGTTTTGGAATCTCTGTTCGCCTTACAGACTTAGGTTGGTAAGTCCCTTCAAGAAGAGCCTCTTTTAGGCAGGGCCAATGTTCCTTGAGATACTCAGGAAGTTCATCAACGGTCATCCCGTCTATTCCAGGACTGCCGCCGTTCCTCTTAACTTGCTTAAGCGCCCGGAACAGGTTCTCTCTTTCAACAACCCGCTCCATTAGACATTCATCTTCGGACGGACGCTCAGAAGAGATATCATGATTGAACACTTCGCCCCTAATTCTAAAGGGCAGCCACAATTGATTTGCCGGCTTAGCGTTCATACAATATCCTCTCCGATTGTCCACTCTAACCGTTCAGGCCTTCGGTTCCTGCTTTATGGCTCAGCATATCCGTTTCTCCGTCTTTCAACATTGGAGTGCCTCACTAGCTTTACCTGCCGGACACCTACTATGCCCTCTGCTGACTTCTCCCATGCGGTCAAGGTCGATTGCTCTCCCCTCAGCCAATTTCCGTCGCACGCGACATCCCAGGGCACATGGGAGACCTCCCAGGGTAAGACACGTAACTTTCAATGCATAAACGCCGGATTTATAAAGCACACCCCGTTGCGGATGGAGGACTTCGTGGTCACGTGCCCACTCGTCCCGGATGTACCACACCTCATATCCGGTTCCTGTTCGTCGCCCTGCATCTTTGGATTGGGCTTCCTCCAGACCCCGCCTCGCGACGACGCCCTTGCCCT
>CAZEKS010000278.1:0-3773 GCA_964512795.1 uncultured Syntrophaceae bacterium | reverse complement strand
GTGAAAGGACAGGAGATCATTTTTCATCTCGCCGGGCAGGTGAATCATGTGGACAGTATCCGGAATCCGATTCAGGATCTGGACATCAACTGTCGGGGAACGTTGGTTCTCCTTGAATCCTGCCGAAAAAATAATCAAGGGGCAAAGGTCATTTTTGCCGGGACGCGGGGGGAGTATGGTTCCAGCGTGAGCTTGCCGGTGGGGGAGGATCATCCCACCAATCCCAAGGGAATTTACGCGGTGACCAATTTATCGGCGGAGAAGATGGTTTTGGTCTATCACGATGTCCACAAAATTCCGGGAACCTGTCTCCGGATTACGAACACCTATGGACCCCGACATCAAATGGCCCATGATGAATACGGTGTTCTCAATTGGTTTATCCGAAAGGCTATCGATGACGAAGTCATTCCTGTCTTTGGGGACGGACGGATATTGAGAGATTTTCTCTATGTGGATGATCTGGTCAATTGTTTTTTAAAAGTGGCCGTTTGTGATCGGGCTTATGGAGAGGTTTTTAATGTGGGGACCGGCATTCCCATCAACTTCATCGACTTGGCAAAAAAGATTGTAAAGATTGCCGTGACCGGTAAAGTGGCTTTTACCGAGTTTACTCAAGAGAGAAAGGAAGTCGAACCAGGAGATTATTATACCAATATCTCCAAGATCAAACGCATGGTAGGTTGGGAGCCGAAGACCGATTTGGAAGAAGGGCTGCGAAGGACGATCGAATTCTATCGGAAATATAAGAAAGAATACTGGTAATAAAGATATTGCAATTTGCAAATTTCAAATTGCGTAACAATTTAGCGGTTTGAAAACATCCTTATAAAATCCCTCCCAACCTCCCTTTGCCAAAGGGAGGAGATATTTCTTCCCCCTTTCGTAAAGGGGGATTAAGGGGGATTTAAGGTTCTGGTTACTTTCGATAGGCACTTTTTTCAAAGCGCTAAAGTATTACCAAATTGCAAATTGGAAAAAAGATCCTTGTGGTGTCATTCCCGTGAAAACGGGAATCCAGAACCGACAAGAAAAATCCTGGATTCCTGCTTCCGCAGGAACGACAACCTTAAATGGTAGGAAATCTAAAACTTGGAATGGGGTTGAATGTGGTTCCTTTTTTCGACTTAACCAGGCAGTATAAAAGGATCAAAGGCGAAATCCTTTCGGCGACCCAAAGGGTCTATGAGAAAGGTCGCTTCATTCTGGGAGAGGAAGTCTCCGCTTTTGAGAAGGAATTTTCCCATTATTGTGGGGTTCGGTATGGGGTCGGGGTGGGCTCCGGGACTGATGCCCTCTATCTGGCCTTGAAAGCAGCCGGCATTGGGGAGGGAGATGAAGTTGTTACCGTGGCGAATTCTTTTATTGCCACAGCCCTCGCCATCTCTTTTGCAGGGGCAAAACCCCTCTTCGTCGATATCGATTTCAAAACTTATACGATGGATCCCAATAGCTTGGAGCTTCTTTTGAAACGCCAAAGGGCAAAAGGAAGCAGGCGAAAGATCAAGGCCATCCTTCCTGTCCATCTCTATGGCCATCCGGCGGATATGGATTCGATCATGGAAATTGCAAACCGTTATGATCTTGTTGTCATCGAAGATGCCTGCCAGGCCCATGGGGCAAAATATGGAAGAAGAAAGGTGGGTTCATTTGGGGCTATGGGTTGTTTCAGTTTCTATCCGACCAAGAACTTAGGAGGATATGGGGACGGCGGGATGGTGGTGACCGCTTATCAAAAATATGATCAGAAGCTGAGGCTCCTTCGATGTTATGGAGAGAGAAAAAAATATCAACACATTCTAAAGGGACACAACAGTCGATTGGATGAGATTCAGGCAACGATCCTTCGAGTCAAATTAAAATACTTGGATCAATGGAATGAGGAGAGGAGGAGGAAGGCCAAGCTCTATACACAGATGCTTTCTCCTTTAGGAGTGATATGCCCCTCAGAGAAGAAAGGAGTCCGGCATGTCTATCACCTTTATACGATCAAGACAAGGAGGAGGGACTCTCTCCAAGCATTTTTGAAAGAGAAGGGGATCGAGACACTCATTCATTACCCCATCCCCATCCCTCTTGAGAAGGCTTATCAGGAAATGGGATATCGGAGAAGAGACTTTCCTTTGACAAACCAGTTGTCTCGAAAGATTCTTTCCCTTCCTTTTTTTCCAGAGATGAAGGAATTGGAGATAGGGAAAGTAGTCGAAGGAATTCGATCCTTTTTTGAAAACGAATGAAACGAATGGCACCGAATAAAACGAACCCCCTCACCCCCTCCCTATCCCCTAATGGGAGAGGGGAAGGGTGAGGGGCCAAGTGGATACAAGCTTGGAATTCTGGTCAATTTCTCAAAGGCGAAAGTTGAATATCGGCGAGTCGTTACTGGGTGAGTTCGCCTTTATTCGTGTAATTCGTTATCATTCGGATCATTCGTCACAATGAGAAAGATAAGGTTTGCCATCGGTCTTCGGGACTTCTCTAGGGAGAAGGGGGGAGCGGAAAGATATTTAGTTGACTTATGCGCCCGGCTGGCGGATGAGGGCTATGAGGTCCATGTTTTTGCAGAGAAATTTGGTGAGGAAGATCCCAGGTTCCATTACCATACAATTAAGACGATTCCATTCCCCAAAAGCCTGCGACTCCTTTCTTTTGCGATCCGGGCGACGAAAGAGATAGAAAATGGAAATTATGACATCATCTTTGGAGTGGGAAATACACTGAAAGCTGATATCCTTCAACCTCATGGAGGAGTACACTGGGCATGGTTCTGGCGAAGCCTCAGGGCTTATGAGAATCCCATCCTGTGGATGATAAAATTCTTAGGGAGGATCTTCAGCCCCAAACAATGGGTGAGCGGTTGGGTGGAGGACGCCCCATATCGAGCGAAGCGCCTGCGAGCGATCATTGCTATCTCCGATATGGTGAAGCAGGACATGATGCACTGGTATCGGATCCCTGAGGAACGAATCCACGTCGTCTATAATGGGGTAGACATTGAGCGGTTTCACCCTCGGAATCGCCGATATCGAGAGGAGATCAGAAAACGATTTGGGGTTGGAGAAGAGTTCGTTATCCTTTTTGTCTCTCACAATTTTAGGATGAAAGGACTGAGTTACTTGATTAAGGCGTTAGCAAAGATTAGAAAAGAGGATTCTTTTCCCTTTAAGCTTTTGGTTTTAGGGAGGGATCAACAAGGTCCTTATCTTCGTTTAGCAAAAAAAATGGGGGTGTTTGGAGAAGTTATTTTTGCAGGTTCTGCGGACGAGCCAGAGAAATATTATGGAGCAGCCGATATTCTTGTCCATCCAACCTTCTATGACGCTTGTTCACTCACTGTATTAGAAGCCCTGGCCAGTGGACTGCCGGTGATCACTGCAAGATGTAATGGGGCAGGGGGAATAATCTCGGATGCCCAGGAGGGTTTTGTCCTAAACAACCCGAGAAATATACAGATCCTGGCCAAGGGAATTCTATTCCTTTCGCAGCCCGGTACGCTGCAGGAGGCCTCCCGTGCCGCCCGCAGATTAGCCGAGAAGTATTCTCTCGAGCGATGCCATCGGGAAATGGTGAAGGTTTTTCAAGAACTAGAGTAACAAGATATCCGGCCGGACCCTGACCATTGAACCGGGATGATCCATGGATCTTATTATAAGGAAAGAATCGAAAAAGGGGCGAACACCTTCCCCAATTTTTTAAAAGAGATCAATTTGCCTAGTGAACACGGGAGTGATATGAGCAAGGGAAAACGAGAGCGGGAAAAGGGATTTAATGAA
>CAZEKS010000277.1:0-3785 GCA_964512795.1 uncultured Syntrophaceae bacterium | reverse complement strand
TATGATTTTGTTCTTCCATAAGGAGAAAGAATGAACCAAAAAAGGGAAAACCCTTCGGTCGGGGTCTTCCCTTTTTATGATTTCATTATCGTGGGGCTATTTTTTCTTTTTTTTTGCCAATTGGGCCTTCAGGTCTTCGACCTGCTTTTTCAATGTCTCATTCTCTGCATTGAGGGTGCCGATGGTCGCATCCTTCTCAGCAGCCTTCTGGATCTCTTCCTTCAATTTTTGCACTTCGAGTTTTAATTTGTCGTTGTCCGACTTTAGGTTGGTGCTTTCCAATTTCAGTCTCTCATTTTCTGCCTTGATATCTGCCCCGCATCCCACCAACGCTGAAATGAACATCCCCATCAAGAGCAACGACAAGACAGCAGACATTACCCTTTTCATCTAACATCACCTCCTTTTTCATAGGGTCTCATTAATTCGTGCCACTTTTTAAATTATAGGTACCTGCTTAAAAAAAATCAAATAAATTTTAAACTTGACAACCCCTGCCATTTTTAGTGATATCTTAAAAAATCCATGAAGCCCCGCTCTATGGGCGGGAGGCTTCACATACTCCTTCCTGATGCTTTCATTCCTTACTCTGTAACAGTGGGAGGAGAGAGACAATAAGAAATTAACTTTTAACGCTCATTCCTAAAAAATGGAACAAAAACTGATCCCACGGTGTCTATAAGAATAAGGGGAAGAATAGGTTTTTGATGAAGACTTCTCCCAAGATTCAAAGAGAGGTGATTGAGAACTGCAAGTCTGGGGGCGAAAGGGCCTTTGCAGAGATTGTGATTCACCGCCAGAAGAAGGTATTTAACATCGCTTACCGGATGTTGGGCAATTTGGAAGAAGCCAAGGACCTGGCTCAGGAGGTTTTTATCTCGGTCTTCGAGTCGATCAAGGATCTGAAGGAGGAGGCCAAATTTGATGCCTGGCTCACGCAGATCACTTTAAACCACTGTCGGAACCGCTGGAAGTATTTAAAACGAAGGCAATATTTCAACTCCGACTCATTGGACGATCCGATCGAGACAGAAGACGGAGATATGCCGAAAGCCATCTATGATCCTTCTGATAATCCTGAAACGCTCTTTGAAAAGAAGATGATTCAACAATTGATCCAGAGAGGGCTTCAGAAACTGAAAGAAGACCAGAGGGAATTACTTGTGCTGAGAGACCTTCAGGGATTTTCCTATGAAGAGATGGGTGAATTGCTTGGCCTTCCCGAGGGAACAATCAAGTCAAAACTCCACAGGGCAAGGGTGGATCTGAAGCAGGCATTAGAGAGGTCAGCTCATTAGGGAAAGGAGGAGGGTCTATGGATTGTGAAAAAGTGCGGGATCGGTTTTCCTCCTTGTGGGAAAAGGAGTTGACGCCCATTGAGAAGAAAATCGTCAAGGAACATCTTTCTTCGTGCCCGGCGTGCCAGAGGGAATTCGAACAATTCGAGAAAACGATGCGATGGCTTCACTCTGTCGGAGAGGTGGAGGTGCCGGATGAATTTCTCCCCGAACTTCACAAAAAAATGGAAGACCGAAAAAGGATCGCCCCGGACAAGAAGGCCACAGGAAGATGGTTCAACTTCCCACTCTCATTGAAACTTCCTGTCCAGGCAGTGGCCATGGTGGCCATCGTTTTCTTGGTGTTCTATCTCACAAAGATGATGCCCATGGAGGGATATCGCCCGAAAGAGACCGAACAAACATCTTCACCTTTTTCTTTAGAGAAAAAATCTGAGAAGGCATTGGCTCAAAAAGAGGGGGAGAGAGCGCGAGGAGCCTTGAAAACGTCTCCTGAGGCACCCCGTCCAAAGGATGTGGAACAAGCCAAGATTGCTATCCCAGGAGAGGAAAGATTAGAAGCCTATGCTCCACAGGTAAAGGCAGAGGCAAAAAAGGCGGAGGCGCCTTCTTCCAAAACTGAGGTTGTGGTGGACCGGACATTTGATTTGAAGGAGGCAGCAAAGGGAAAAATCCCATCCTCAGAGACGGAGAAAGTTGAGAAAGAACGATCTGCCCAGGAGAAGTTAGCCATGGCTTCGAAACTCCCTCAAGAAATCGTTTTGAGAATCTCCGATCGAAAAAAGGCGATCTCCCAGCTTCACGAACTGGTCAAACAATTTGGAGGAGAGATTGTCACGACAGAGGGGAATAGATTTCTTGCATCTCTTCCCACGGGTTCATTTTCAGAGTTTGAAAAAGAATTGGCAGAATTGAGCGCTTCTGCCGACGCAGGTAAGATGGTTCCCCAAAAACATGTCACAGGAAGTTTGAGAGAAGTGCAAGGAGTGAAGAGAGAAGAGGTTGACAAAAAAAGTAAAGAGCCGGCGAAGCTTGCAACCGATGAAGAGAGTCGAATGATCGTTCATATCCTCCTCGTTCAGGAATGATCTTCTTGAGCGGTTTCCCCACCCCTCTCGCAAAGGGGAGGATGGTCGGGTTTGACTTCTGATCCTAAGTTTTGTATAAATAAAACCTATCATTCATCCAATTTACCCCGTTAGAAAGCCCTGTTTTGATAAGGGGGTGAGCGGTTTTCAAAAGTTGAACACCTTTCCGAAATGATGGGGTTTGAAATCACGTCATTTCTAAAGGGGCTTTATCCTTCTCCATATTTCCCGGGTGTTTCAAAAAGGGAAAGCTGTCCTTCATCAAGAGAGGAGGGATCTTATGACCAGGCCATTGAAAATTTTTGGAATGGGATTGATCGTCTCGTTCCTGTTGTTCGGCGTTACCCAGAAAGGATGGACAGAGGAGAAATATACGGTCAAACCGGGTGATACGCTTTATAAAATTTCAAAATCATTTGGTGTTGGCATTGAGGCATTGAAGAAAGCGAATGCATTGGTTGGAGATTCGATCAGGCCCAAACAGGTTCTCATCATCCCGTCCCTGAGAGACAAGAAAGTGGAGGAGTCTGCGAGAAAGCCTCCAAGCTCGCAACCTAAAAAACTTTTGGCTGCAACAGTGAAAAGAACTCCTGGAGAAATGGACTCTTATATCGTACAGAAGGGAGATAGCCTTTACAGCATTTCAAAGAAGGTCGGTATTCCGATAGAAGAAATTAAGAAGATGAACGGCCTCCGTACTTCAGGCTTAAAGATCGGCCAAATCCTTCTTCTTTCAGAAGATGAGGGTATGTTGGAGGAGGAGGCAAAAGAGTCAGGGGATGGGGAGGAAATGGCAGAAGCTTCACAAACAGAAGGGGAGAAAGGAGAGAAGGAAGAGCCAGTCGCCTCCACCCCTCTTGGGAAATGGAGCAATTTAGAGGAGAGAGGTCTTTTGGTGAGGGTTGCGAAAACCTTTTTAGGAGCACCGTATAAATTAGGAGGATCTACATTAAAGGGGATTGATTGTTCTGCGTTTGTGAAAAAGATCTATGAGATTTTTAATATTCAGCTTCCCAGAACCACCCGAGAACAGTTTAAGGTAGGAAAGAAGGTGGAAAAGGACCAATTGGAGGAGGGTGATCTGGTCTTTTTTAGAAGGCGTGGGAATCGTACTCATGTGGGAATTTACGTTGGTGATAATCAATTTGTCCACGCCTCTTCTTACAGCAGAGAGGTGAAGATAGATCATTTAGATACCCCTTATTACAGCCAACGCTTTCTCAGAGGAATACGGGTGAAGGAATTGGAGAGGGAGAGTTGAACTAAATTCAAATACCGATGGTAATTGAAATTTGGAATTTGTGATTTGGTCATTATGTTTATCTCAACGAAGGAGAGTCAGTCATGATCATCGCCATCAATCCTAAAAACCCGCAACAAAGATTGATCCGAAAGGTTG
>CAZEKS010000276.1:0-3786 GCA_964512795.1 uncultured Syntrophaceae bacterium | reverse complement strand
CATTCTAAAGCTTTGGAAATCCACCCGTCCTCCCGGAATGAAGGTTGACGAAATCAATTTTTTCACACCTTCGGGGGACGAGGGGACTTGATTTTTTTTTGAATTTCAAATAATAAGACCTTTATAAGACCCCAAGGAGGCAATCCATGTCCACGGAATTGGAATGCCCTATCTGTGATGCCGATATCCCGCTCGAAGGAACCGAGAGGCCAGGGGATCTTGTCCTCTGTTCCTATTGCAAGGTAACCTTCAAAATAATAAGCACGAAAGATAGATGGATCCTTTCAGACGACTTTGAGGAATAGGATGAAAGTCCTTTATACCTCGGATCTCCATGGTGAAATTCACCTCTTTCAGGAACTCTTATCGTTCGCCATTTCTTCCTCATCAGAAATCATGGTGATAGGGGGCGACCTTCTTCCCTCCTTCCCTCCGACAAAACGATACGAAGATATGGTTCCGAATCAAAAAACCTTCATTGACCAGTTTCTTTCTCCCTTTTTTAAAAGGATGTTAGAGACCACTGCTACCCAACAGATTTTTCTCATAGCTGGGAACTGGGATCTGGGTTATCTCTTTCTCTTTAAGGAGCCTACAGAAAGGATCATCGATCTCAATCAGAGGAGTTATCGATTCAAAAATGGATACGAACTCATCGGATACCCGTTTGTTCCTCCGACCCCATTTCGACCAAAAGACTTTGAGAAGATGGACGATCGGGAAGCCCCTTGGCCCCCTCAGAAGAATCCCTCTTACATACGATCCTCTGATCAGACTGACCAATTGAGCCCTATTGATCCCTTTCCCTATCTCAGAGAACGAGAAACGATTGAGGAAGATTTAGATCGACTTCCAAAACCTCTCCATCCAAAAAGAACGATCTACGTCATGCATTCCCCTCCCTTCGGGACTCGATTGGATCTCATCCAAGGAGGAAAATCAGCAGGAAGTCGATCCATCAAGACCTTTATTGAAAGGAATCAGCCTCTTTTAACCCTTCATGGCCATATCCATGAGTCACCAGAACTTTCTGGCACCTACGTGGATCGGCTTGGAGAAACTCTTTGCATCAATCCAGGGCAATTGATCAGGACAACCAGAGGCATTTCCAAACTTCAAGCCGTCACCTTCGAATTGGAAAGGGCAGAACAAACACTTACACACAATTGTTTCCAGAGATGATGAAGCGTTGTGAATTGTGGATGGGTATCCGAAACCCATTCATCCCTTCATAGAATGGATCAAAACGAGTCGGGAACAAAGATACTCCTGGGGATGCTCCGGGACCCTTAGAAAGCAATATCCTCATGGGTAACTTCAAATTCATTTTCACAAATATAATCGGATACTTATGCCTGTATTAAAAACACTTGACATATAAGAAATTAAATGAAATAATTGAGTTGTAGGTTGTAAGAAGTATCTGTTTGGATCACAAAAGGTCGTAAAAGTGCTTCTTAAACTTTTGCGGCTTTTTTTTAGGACCAAAGGCTATTACAACTTACTTAAGTTTAAAAGAAGAAAGGAGGTGAGTTGTAGTGGCCAAAGGTCGTGTAAAATGGTTTAATGAGAAAAAGGGCTATGGGTTCATTTCCAGAGACGACGGAAATGATGTCTTCGTGCACTTCTCTGCCATTAAGAGAGATGGGTTTAAATCCCTCTATGAAGGCGATGAGGTAGAGTTCGAGGTTTCCGATGGTCCGAAAGGCCCACAGGCAACCAACGTTGTCGTAGTGAGCTAAAAAGAATTTCGTTAAACTGAAAGAAAAAAAAGACCCCAGGTTTTACAACTGGGGTTTTTTTTTATTGTCCTGTCCGTCTTAGACAAAGGGAGGAAGGAACCCAATTACCTGTCTGCCAAATAACCCATTTTGTCTGTATTCATTTGGAAATGATTCTTTTGGGCTTGACACGTCCATTGTGCCTCACCTATACTTCCATCGGTCTAAATAAAATTTCATTAACCGGCTAAATAACCGTCAGACAAAGGAGATCTTTTTATGCCAAGACGCCACGACATAAAGAAAGTAATGATCATTGGTTCAGGGCCTATTGTTATAGGCCAAGCTTGTGAGTTCGACTATTCCGGCACTCAGGCCTGCAAAGCCCTCCGTGAGCTTGGATATGAGATCGTATTGGTCAATTCAAATCCGGCAACGATTATGACCGATCCTGGAATGGCGGACGTAACTTATGTTGAACCCCTGAATCTCCAAAGGATGAAAGAAATTATCGAAAAGGAAAGGCCGGACGCCCTTCTCCCGAATCTCGGCGGGCAGACAGGGTTGAATCTCTCCTCCGAATTGGCTCGAACAGGTATCCTGGAACAATACGGCGTAAAGATTATCGGGGTCGATATCGATGCCATCGAACGCGGTGAGGATCGGCTTGCCTTTAAGGAAACTATGAAACGTCTTGGCATCGAAATGCCAAGAAGCAAAATTGCCTTAAGTGTGGAAGAAGCTGAAGAGATCGCTGCGGAGCTCGGTTATCCGGTTGTCATCCGTCCGGCCTACACATTAGGAGGAACAGGGGGCGGTTTGGTTTATAACGTGGAGGAATTACGTACGGTGGCCAGTCGCGGCCTCTCCGTTAGTCTTGTCGGCCAGATACTGGTAGAGGAATCCGTTCTCGGATGGGAGGAATTGGAGCTTGAAGTGGTTCGGGACTCCAAGAACCAGATGATTACAGTCTGTTTTATTGAGAATGTCGATGCCATGGGTGTCCATACCGGAGACTCATATTGTACCGCTCCCATGCTCACGATCTCTCCTGAATTACAAAAACGTCTTCAGAAACACTCCTATGACATTGTTGAGGCCATTCAGGTGATCGGGGGGACCAATATACAATTTGCCCATGACCCCGAGACTGGACGCGTGGTGGTAATTGAGATCAATCCCAGGACTTCACGATCTTCTGCCCTTGCTTCCAAGGCGACCGGTTTTCCCATTGCCCTTATTTCCTCAAAGTTGGCTGCCGGCATGACGTTAGATGAAATCCCTTACTGGAGGAAGGGAACACTGGAGAAGTATACCCCCTCAGGAGAATATGTGGTGGTCAAGTTCTCTCGATGGGCTTTTGAAAAATTCAAAAATGCCGAAGACAAACTCGGCACCCAGATGCGCGCCGTGGGTGAAGTCATGAGCATTGGCAAGACCTATAAAGAGGCATTTCAGAAATCTATTCGATCCCTCGAAATCGGCCGTTACGGACTTGGCTTCGCCAAGGATTTTAATAAGAAGCCCCTGGGTGAACTCATGGATCTTCTGTCCGAGCCAACGAGTGAACGCCAATTTATCATGTATGAAGCCCTCCGCAAAGGGGCAGGTGTGGAAGACCTTTATAAAAAAACTTATCTCAAACCCTGGTTCATAGAGCAGATGAAAGAGCTGGTGGAATTGGAAGAGAAAATACTTAAGTATAAAGGCAGAACTCTCCCAGATGATTTATTAATCATTGCCAAAAAAGACGGTTTTTCTGACCGTTACCTTTCTCAGCTCCTTGGTGTCTCTGAGAAAGAAATTAGGAAAAAGCGCATTGCCTTGGGGGTGGCTCAAGGATGGGAGCCTGTGCCTGTGAGTGGTGTCAAGAATGCGGGTTACTACTTCTCAACTTACAATGCCCCGGATCAGGTGAAGGTCAGCAAGAAGCCAAAGATCATGGTTCTGGGAGGAGGCCCAAACCGTATCGGACAAGGCATTGAGTTTGATTATTGCTGTGTCCATGCGGCTTTTGCACTGCGTGATGAGGGATATGAATCCATTATGGTGAACTGCAATCCTG
>CAZEKS010000275.1:0-3787 GCA_964512795.1 uncultured Syntrophaceae bacterium | reverse complement strand
TCTTCGCTTAAAGACTGTCCCTCGCCCAAAAAGATAGTCAGATTATTGAGGTCAGGTACTTCTGACAAAGAAGCGACGAATATCATAGACCACATCTCCCGGTGCAGTTTCTGTTTCTCGGAGTTTGAATTTGTGTTGGACGTTCTTAGACAGGAGAAAGATTTTATCCAGGAAGCTAGAAAAAGACTTCTAAACAATGAAACGCCCCGCCACCGAAAAGAGTGCAGGCAGAAAATTCTCGCTTGGCGGCTGGATTGGCGCACTTTTGTTCCCCGCTTTTCCTGGCGTGCGGCTTTGATTCTTGCCGGCTTTATTATCGTTGCTTTATTTATGGCGAGGTCTATGTTTTTTCAACCCTCCGAGAAATACCGTACCGGATCGCTAGCGGAAGTCAAACTCGTTGAGACCGCTGGAGGAAAAGTTTCTAGGTCGGCCCTGGTTTTTAAATGGAAAAAGGTCAATAATTCTAAATATTACATCCTCGAGCTCTTTGACCAGGCTTTAGCACCAGTTTGGAATAGCGACCAGATAACTGAAGAATCTGTTGCACTGCCTGAAGAATTGACCAATACTCTGGAAGCAAACCGGCCATACTTTTGGATGGTTACAGCCTTTCTAACTGATGGAGATAAAATCTTGTCCCCTCTGGAAAAAATTATACTAAAGGAATGATCTCAAAGTCCTTTTTCTGTTCTTGGATCAGGCAAAAAAAATCCCCGGCTAGAATTCATTGGAAGTCAAGCCGGGAGGAGGATTCACCGTACAGGACGAAAGGCGCCCAATAAAATGGGTGAGAGTATTTCGACTTCAACATTTCGACTTTGGCCAGACGCAAGGCTTGAGCTTTGTTCTTTTTTTGGGATAGATAGAAATAAAAATGGCGCATGAACTTGGCTGTGGCCTTATCACCGATCTTCCAAAGAGACGAAACAACCGACCGGGCTCCCGAATAAAAAAAACTCCTTGTTAGTCCTAAAATCCCTTCTCCTTTCTCAATACGTCCCCTGCCGGTCCCACAGGCGGAAAGCACAACTAATTCAGCAGCCAATTGAAGATTGGCGATTTCGCGAACCTGCAAAAAACCTTCCTCCCTAGACTGCTCGTTCCAAGAGAGTACAAGAGCAGACCGGTAAGGAATTTTTTCATCGATGAATCCGTGACAGGCAAAATGAATAATCTGATAGTCTTCTAATGCAATTTTCTTAATCATGTCTTTGCTGGCTTCTCTGCGCAGGCAGATGGTCCGGTCGTTTTTAGAAAAAAAATATGATATTTCTTTGATTTCTCGGTCGCTTTGAGGCAGGGAGGAAAAATCATATCCCTGACCTTCGTATGTTTCTTTCAATATATTGGCGATAGAGATCTTATTTTTTCCGCCGGAGGCCGTATCCGAGGGTGGCAAGGGATTCCCGAAGGCCAAGAGATTTCGGACATATCGATCCTTCTTTTTCCGCTCTTTCAAAAACAGAAGCGATGAACATGAGGGCGCGTAGGAGATAGCATATCTTGATATTAAAAAATCTTTTCCCGAAGATGAATCTGCAGGGAAGAAAGCCAAAGTGTCAAAAGGAAAGTACAAAAGCGGGCCGTCGGGAATGAAGACCAAATGTTCGACTGATTTCGGAATAATTTTCAGGGCCGGGAAAAGAAGATCCCGCGATAAACGTCTTGCGGCTAGTGCTCCCATCCATTCTTCTTTTGGGGGATCTGATAGTAGCGTAATGTAGGCATTTATAGAACTTTCGATTTCGTTTCTCGGCGGCAAAGGGAAAATATCAAATTTCTTTTTGGTCACAAGGAAAAGCAATGAATTTTTCTCTCCAAGGAAATATTCAAGAATCGCGGTCTTTTCATCGAGAAGCCATTCCTGGGTCTCCTTCACGCGGATAGGAAGCGGGAAAACAACGCTTGCCAGGCCTGGAACTTCTACCTTAATTCTGGATATCAAATTGAGATATTCGTCTTCCAATCGCTTCAGCCTTTTTTGAAGCTCTTCTCTTTTGCGAGAAGATAAATCTCTTCTTGCTATTTCCTGAATGATGGCAGAAATGCGGCCGGAGATTTCGCTTTCTTTCTTTTCCAAGGAAGGATTCAGTCTACCGCGGAAATCCTTTTTTTCTTCACCTAGAGTTTCCAGAAACGCTCTCCCCTTGGCCCTCTCTACAGCATAATAGATCTCTTCTGCTATGTTAGAGGAGATATTATCTTTGCTACGCCGGTATAAAAGGTCGACGACAGCTTCATAGACTTTAAATTTGTTCTTCATGAATCCCACTTTGTAATAATCACCTGCGATATTACTTCTGATATGCTCGATCGCGTCGACAGAACTCTTGTAGCAGTCCAAGGCGTGTTCAATGGCTCCTTTTTTTTCGTAACATTGCCCAAGATAGAACAAAGCTTCCCAAAGAAGTTTGCCCTTTCCAATTTGTTTTCCTTGGTCGAGGGCTGCTTCAAAATACCTTTGGGCCTTCTCAACGTTTTCGGTTTTAAGATTGCTGATTCCCAGGTTATTCAGGACTTCTATGCGCGCCTCGTTATCTTGTATTTCTTCTGCGAGCTGTTGACTAAGTCGGAAATAACTCTGGGCCGTATGGTATTTTTTCAAATTGAGGTGAATATTTCCGAGGTTGTTAAGAGCTCTCAGCTGCGTCTGTTTATCTTCATTCCTTTTTGCTGAATCAAGGGCATCAGTGAAATATTCGAGAGCCGTATAAAGGTCCTCCCTATTAGAAAAAACGAGGCCCTTATTTCGAAAACCTTCTCCCAAATTGATCATATCTTGGGGGAAAAAGAGGATATTCCCTGACCGCAGGTCGATATCGTGTGCCTCCCGCAGATAATCTAATGACATTTCATAGAATCCGAGCTGGGATAAGATGAGTCCGATATTCTTAAGACAAAGGGACTCATCCCTGTTATTCATTGTATCTCGGGAAATATCCAGCGCATCAGAATAACAATTGAGCGCCCTGGAATAATCACTCAATCTTAAATAATAAAAGCCCACGTTGATCAAGGACTTGGCTTTTTCCCTCCGGTCATTCAACTCTTGGGCGATCTTAAGGGACCTCTCGTTTACGAAGAGGAAATTCTGAAGATCTTGCTTCACCCAATAGACAAGGCTCATTTGTCCAAGACATTTAACTTCGTGCTCCCTACTGTCGATTTTTCTGGCCAGTTCGAGGGCTGAATTGAAAGCCTCAATTGATCTTTCATGCCTGCCTGCAAAGAGTTCAGCCTGTCCCTGCGAATAGAGCTTCCAGATGCTGAGGGCCAGAACAGATTCTTCCGCTTGCCTTTTTAGCTTGGCATCCCTCGCGCGCGACAAGGCCACTGAATAAGATTCCTTAGAATCTTCAAGTTGGCCAAGAGCCCAACACAGTTTTCCCATGAGCATCAGGCATTGGACGTCCTTCTCGACGTCATTCATATCTTGAGCCAGCTCTCGCGCTGTCTTCAACAATCGCAAGGCCTCCTGGTAACTTCCTTCTTTCCATCGAGATTCTCCGGCTAGGAGGGCCAGATCATATTGCCGGACAAGATTCTTAAGGCTGACCTCCTTTATACTCTGGCCGTAGAAAGAAGAAAAAAAAATGGCGAGGACTAAGAGAATCCCCATGTTTATTTATTATACCGCAATTTCCCTTGGAAACTCTTCTGGCCCATGCAAAAGCTAGCAAAATAATCTAATGGCCTGCACCGCCTCGGCCGTCATGCGGGTGACTAGCGGAGGATTTTGGCGGCGGAGACTCAATAAATTCCGTATATGAATTCACCCCCAGAC
>CAZEKS010000274.1:0-3789 GCA_964512795.1 uncultured Syntrophaceae bacterium | reverse complement strand
CAATAGGGGTTCTCCCCCACCCTCCTTTGGCTCGGTCATCGGCTGGCCCCTTTTTTTCTATGGGAGAACATTTTGAAACGCGGTAAGCAGATTGATACCTGGTATCCCTTCTATATCGACAAGTGGCTTTTTGGCTCTACTCGCCATGAACTTATCCTTAAAGAAGATGATCGATTCATTGATTTACGCGGGATATGGATGGACCTTTTAACAATCTCAAAAAAAGATAGTGGTTGGATTCGCGCCAATGAGACAACCCCATATCCAATCGAACAGTTAGCGGGTATGTTTTGTGTCCCGATTGAACAGCTAAAAAAGACGATTGAAATAGCCATAGATAAGGGGAAACTCACCGAGCCGATACCCGGATTTTTCTATATCGCAAGCACCGAAACATACAAACTAAGCGACCGTTGGAAGCGGGAAAAAACCGCCGACTTCCCAAAAGATGGAATAGACCGCCAAAAAGACGGAAGTAAGATTAAAGAAGATAAGATTAGATTAGATAAGATTAGATTAGATTCTATAAAGGCCGAAAAACCCGGCCCTCTCTTTGAATCTCTTTGGTCCCAATGGCCGAACGAAGGAAGATTCAAAAAGAAAATATGCCGTGCCAAATTTGAGGCATTGGTAAAGCGGGGGGAATACGAAGTATTCCGTGTCGCCACTCTCGGCTATTCAAATTATCTACTTCATAAAAAGGAAAACGAGGGATTTGAACAAAGCCCGATGCACCTGGCGACGTGGCTGAATAATTGGAAAGAGGAAGCGCCAAGGTATGTGGATAAGGAAGGGAAGCCGTTCAAACATGAACCAAGATTATAGATGCACTATTTGCCATGGTGACGGTATGTACCTAAAGGACAACACTGCCATCTTTTGCGAGTGTGCCGATGGGCAGAGGCGCAAGCGACTATGGTATGAGGCGGGGGAGTTGGTGAAGGCGGAGGCAGAACAGGCACAGCGAGCAAGGGAGAGACGACCACGAAGATATACGAAACAAGACTATAAGGCGGAGGGGGCGGGGGAGAGGGAGCCGGGGGAGGAAGGGTAGGGATGGCGAAGCAAGGACAAAGTTTGGTTACACCATTAAAGGAACACGATCTCTCGGAAATTCTTCATTACCTATTTTCGATTCATCGAGCGATATTAAAAAAGAATATCCTACCGCCATTTCTTCATTGTGATGCGAATAGTGGATCGGGAATAAACAAGGACGTTTGTTGCGAAGGATCACCAAGGGTCTTTATTCGGGCGGCCTATCATTATGATTTCCTAAAATCTGCATTCTTTATAGAAATAGAAAAAGAATACGTTCAAGAACTAATCCAGAACATTCCTCCATTTAATTGGATAACGATTATCAACGAGGACAACAAAACCGCTCTTCCTAAAATCATAGATACTAAATCAACTCCTTGGACACATGGGTTGATTTATCATGATCCCAATGGATACCCAGACTTTGAACTCTTGGAAGAGATTTTCAAAAAAGAAAATGCTAAACGACTCGACATTCTTATTCGCCTTGAAGCGACGACAATAAAGAGATGCCGGACAGCATTCCCGGACAAGGGTTATCAGGAACTTGGGGGCCATCTGGCGCGAATAAAAAAAAGCGATTGGCTCATCCAGGAGCCACAAACAGCTCATCAGTTTTCTTTTCTGTTGGGTTCAAACTGGCCCGATCTGTCGACGCTCAAAAAAATAGGACTCCACCTTCTCGCCTCTGATGAGGGAAGGTCTATATTTGACCGGCTGAATTACACCAAGAACGAAATCGAAGACGAGCATCCGAAGCTCCCGTATGACACCTATGAAGATTATTCGCGTCATCCCAAATATCTCAAAGTCCGCGCCGAAGCAATAGCCAGGGCCGCTGGGAGATGCGAAATTTGTGGCAATCCTCTCAATGGAAACATCAACGTCCACCATGTCGCCTATCCACCGTGGGGGACATTTGAGAAGGATGCATCGAAGCTCCTTGCTATTTGTTATCCCTGTCACTGCAAGGTTCACGGAAAGGAGAGTTGAAATGAGCCAAGAGTTGATTCCCGCCAATGTTATCGAGTCGGAGCTTGAGCACGCAGAGAAGAAAATTGAGCGCGCAATGCGCGGAGCGTTTGTCGATGTAGGCATTGAACTAAAGCATATTAGGGACAGTCGGCTTTATCGCAATGGCCATTCAACATTTGAGATTTACTGCAATCAAAGATGGGACATGGATCCAACTCGCGCCTACAGATTAATAAGTGCAGCAGAATGTGTGACTTCCATGTTGCCAATTGGCAACATTCTTCCAACCAATGAATCTCAGGTTCGCCCGCTTCTCAGGCTTGAAGACCCGGGTCACAGGATCGACGTATGGAAACGAATCTTGGCATCTGGATATAAGATTATTACCGCCAAAGTTGTTGAACAAGAAGTCGAGAGGAAGCTGGCGGAACTCAAGAAAGCATGGATAACTCTGGATGAATGGAAGGTCCTTGGACAAGACGAAAAATCAAACGCCCTGGCGCGCCGCGATGGCAAGTCTTTATTCAATGAGACCAATGATAACATCGAATGGGCGACCTGGACCTGGAATCCCATTACTGGATGCAATCATGGTTGCGCATATTGCTATGCTCACGACATAGCCAACCGGTTTTATCCGCAGAAATTCATCCCGTCCTTCCACCCGGATCGACTTGCGGCTCCATTCAATAATCGCATCCCCGACCCCGGAGAATTGAGAGACCGGATAGTCTTTGTTTGTTCAATGGCCGATCTGTTCGGAGAGTGGGTTCCCCAGGAGTGGATTGACGTTGTCATTGAGATAGTGAAGAAAACTCCGCAATGGATATATATCTTTTTGACAAAAAATCCCAAACGCCTGGCCGATATTGCATGGCCGAAGAATGCCTGGGTCGGCACAACAATTGATGTCAATGCCCGCGTGAAGGCGGCACAGAAAGCATTCGAGAGCGTCAAGGCAACGGTTAGATTCGCTTCTCTTGAGCCGCTTCTGGAGCCGGTAAAATTTTCCGATTTATCAATGTTCGATTGGATGATTATTGGGGCACAGAGCCAGGGTTCTAATTGCCCGGAATTTCAACCGGAATGGATTTGGGTTCACGAATTGGAGAAACAGGCCCGGGATCAGAAGGTCGCGGTTTATATGAAACCGAATTTGACAATAAGAGCCAGGGAATATCCGTCAAAGGGGAAAAAACCATGACCAACCTTAAGCGCCTTCTCAACATTATGGCCTGGGCTATCCTCGTCCTCTGCATCGCCTCGGCGGTGGTGATGTGCATAGTGAGCATAGATGAGATGGTGAGCCGGAATGAGTCGGAGTATTTGGACGGCGGGGGGCGGCACGTGGATACGCAGGACTCGGTGAGCGTGAAGCCGTCGGATAGTGATTAGGAGGAGAAATGAGCAAGCCGACGACGATCACGACGAAGGAAATGCTGGAATTTATTGACGACATCAACAAGATGCCCGGTTGGGACTGGGAACCAGAATCCATCGAGATGTTGGGAGCCATCCGCGCCCTCATCCTGAACAACGACAAGGGGCCAGAGGTGAATGAAGAGTTCTGTGATAAATGGAGAAGGAAATTAGAAAAAATTGTTAAATCTCTTGCGGGATTGGACATTAAGGACATTGAAGAAATGCTCCATGAGGCCGGAGTGGAGGTGGAGGGCACGGCCGCCATCCAGGAGAGGAACGACAAAAACGAAAACGACGGAGCCCCCTGACGAAGAGTGGATGAACCAACGGAATCCTAGAGGAGATTCTGAA
>CAZEKS010000273.1:0-3800 GCA_964512795.1 uncultured Syntrophaceae bacterium | reverse complement strand
TTCCGACATCCCTGCCCGCCCTTTGCAAGGGGGACAATTTTTTCACACCTTCCCTTTGCTAAAGGGGGGCTGGGGGGATTAGTAATCGAGGGGAGATGGGAGAGACCGTGACCGTACGAGATGGAAAGTTTCTCCGACCGAAAGTAAAAAGGAAAGAGAAAGGAACGGAAAAATTTCTGGGGATCGTGAAGAAAGCGATCCGAGTGGCCTTACAACTTCTTCTCCTCTCTTTTTTCCTCTTCATCAGCCATTGGATTTATGTCCATCTCTTGGGAGATTCCTATTTTCGAGTGAGGGAAGTTGAGGTAGAAGGAGGTCGAAAGATTCCGAAAGAGACCCTTCTTTCTCTGACGGTGATGGAAGGAATGCCCAATCTCTTCTCGGTTAGGTTGAAGGAAGTCGTCAAACGATTAGAGTCCCATCCCTGGATTGAACAGGTTCGAGTGAGGAAGGTTTTCCCCGATAAGATATTGATTCAGATAGAAGAGAGGAAACCAATGGCCATCATTCAATTAGAAGAGCTTTACTATATCGATACCCAGGGGGAGATCTTTTCTCCTGTAGGAGATCGAGATGAATACAATTACCCTTATCTCACTGGCTTGCCCCGTCGGGTTTTGGAAAAAGATCCGGTGGAGGCAAAACGTCTGATTACCAAGGCCCTGGAGATATTGAGGATCGTGGGACGAGAAAAATTACCTCCTCTGGAGGAAATCTCTGAGATCCACATGGAGGAGGCTTTTGGAATCCATTGTTTTACCAAGGCAGAAGGAGTGGAAATCAAAATGGGATGGGAAGACTTTGGGGAGAAGTTGAGAAGATTGTCTCTCATCTGGTCAGACCTTCGAAAAAGAGGATTTTCCGCAGCTTCGATTGATTGCAGTGACCTGAAAAGAATGGTGGTCAAAAAGGTCCCCGAAGGGGATGGAAGGGAGGTGATGGAAAGGTGGGGAAGAAAGATTCGTTGGTAGTCGGATTGGATATCGGGACAACAAAAATCAGCACCGTGGTCGGAGAAATTTCTGAGGGTCAGGTCAACATCATCGGCCTTGGAACGTTTCCATCGAAGGGATTACGAAAAGGTGTGGTCATCAATATCGAGAGCACCGTTCATTCGATCAAAAAGGCGGTTGAAGAAGCGGAGTTGATGGCAGGCTATCACCTCACCTCTGTCTATGCGGGAATCGCAGGAGGGCATATCAGAGGAATTAACAGTCATGGTGTGGTCGCCGTCAAAAACAGAGAGATCGGTCCGAATGATGTGAAGCGAGTGATCAATGCTGCGAGCGCCGTCGCCATGCCCATGGATCGAGAGGTGATTCATATCATTCCCCAGGAATTCATCGTGGATGATCAGGATGGGATCAAAGACCCTGTCGGGATGTCGGGGGTGAGACTGGAGGGAAGGGTTCATATTGTCACCGGTGCCATTACCTCTGCCCAAAACATCATTAAATGTGCCAACAAGGCCGGGCTGGATGTGGATGACATTGTTTTGGAACAATTGGGGTCGAGCGAAGCGGTCCTGACACCTGAGGAGAAAGATCTGGGAGTCGCCATCATCGACATCGGAGGCGGAACCACTGATCTGGTCGTCTTTTCAAATGGTGCGATCAAGCATACATCCATTTTTTCCTTAGCAGGAAGCCATATCACGAACGATATCTCGATGGGGCTTCGGACGCCGGTGGAGGAAGCAGAAAAGATCAAAATTAAATATGGATGCGCCCTTGCTTCTTTGGTTCGGAAAGACGAAACTATTGAAGTTCCCAGCGTGGGGGGCAGGAAACCTCGTATCCTTTCCAGGCAAACCTTGGCAGAGATCATCGAACCCAGGGTCGAGGAGATTCTCTCTTTAGTTAATAATGAAGTGGTGAAGACAGGCTTTGCTAATCTGCTTGCCTCCGGGATTGTCCTCACGGGCGGGAGTGCCATCCTGGAAGGTGTTCCTGAATTGGCGGAACAGGTTTTTAATCTGCCTGTTCGGAGAGGAGCCCCTATCGGTATCGGAGGATTAGTGGATCTGGTCGCGAGTCCAATGTATGCGACTGGAGTGGGTCTGGTTCTCTATGGAAGTCGAAACAAAGGGCAGAGTCGGTTTAAGGTGGGTGAGGGGAATATCTTCAGTAAGGTCACCCACCGGATGAGGGAATGGATTGAAGAATTCTTCTAATGGAATACTGGAATATTGGAAAAATGGAATAATGGGTAAAATATTCTTGCTCACATATAGATGAAACCCAATATTCCATCATTCCATTCTTCCATCATTCCAATTTTAAAAAAAGGAGGGAGGATATGATCGAATTCGACGAGAATAAGAATTTGGCTGCCAAGGTCAAGATCATCGGAATTGGAGGAGGAGGAAATAATGCCCTGAATACCATGATTTCTTATCAACTCTCCGGGGTCGAGTTTATCGCCGCCAATACCGATGCTCAGGCCATGGCGGCAAATTTGGCTTCCATCAAAATGCAATTGGGCGAAAATTTAACCAAGGGCCTGGGAGCAGGAGCCAATCCAGAGATAGGTAGAAAGGCCGCCCTCGAGGATATCGAGAAGATTCGCGAAGCCCTAAAAGGGGCGGACATGGTCTTCATCACAGCCGGGTTAGGCGGCGGGACAGGCACGGGCGGGGCGCCGGTGATTGCAGAAGTAGCCCGTGAAATGGGTGCCCTCACCGTGGCGATCGTGACCAAACCCTTCTACTTCGAAGGGAAGAAGAGGATGAAACAGGCAGAGGAAGGGTTGGCCAATCTGAAGATGACAGCGGATGCCCTCATTACCATCCCGAACCAGCGGCTCCTTAGCATCAGCGGGAAGAGCATGACTCTGCTGGAGGCATTCAAAAAGGCAGACGAGGTTCTCTATCATGCTGCCAAAGGAATCTCAGATATCATCGTCGGCCACGGAATTATCAACCTGGACTTTGCCGATGTCCGGACCGTCATGTCTGAGACGGGCATGGCATTGATGGGAACGGGAATTGCTACGGGTGAGAATCGATCCGTGGAAGCTGCCCAAAGAGCGATTTCCAGTCCTCTCCTGGAAGATATTACGATTGAAGGGGCCCGGGGGCTTCTCATCAACATCACCGGGGGCGAGAATATGACCCTCAGCGAGATCAATGAGGCAACCACTCTGATTCAGAAGGAAGCCCACGAAGATGCCAATGTGATCTGGGGAATGGTGGTCGACAAAACCATGAAGGAAGAGATTCGGGTAACCGTGATCGCTACCGGTTTCGGAAAGAAAGAGGATAAGAGAACATCCCAGTTTAAGAAAGTGGCTCCTATTTCATTTGGCCTCCGGGAGCAGAATAGGGACCTTCCGCACTTCTCTTTCGGCAACAAGGAGAATAATCGTGACATTCCTGCTTTTATGAGGAGGGGAAAGACGAGCGAGCGGTTCGATGAACTAAAATTGGATCCGCCATCGGATTTCTCTATTGAGGATGAAGATCGTTTTGACATCCCGACTTTTTTGAGAAAACAGGCCGATTGAAGCTCGTGACTGGTGAATCGTGATTCGTGGTTCGTAATACGAAGTCATCGAATGGTTAACTTTTTCTGTTTGTGATAGAATATTTGTTAACGAATCACCAACACGAGACACGAGTCACGAAGAAATGATTTCCTGGAAACTTGTTCAGAAGGCCAAAGGCGTTCTTGAAAAAGAAAAAGGAACTGTTCAAAAACCATGGGGCGGGAAACTTTCGATATGTCTCCTCTATCCCAACTCTTATCATGTGGGGATGTCCAACCTTGGATTTCAGACCCTTTATCAGATTTTAAACGCTG
>CAZEKS010000272.1:0-3820 GCA_964512795.1 uncultured Syntrophaceae bacterium | reverse complement strand
CGAAAGCGACCGAGAGGCCAATAGTCCAGCAATAGCAGCACGAAGGGGAGTGTCATGAGCATCGGTTTCGACAAGAGACCCATGGCAAAGGATAAGAGGACAAGAAAATATCGGTGAAGCCGAGGGTAGTTGACGTATCGAAAGTATGTCCCCACCGTAAGCATCCAGAAAAAAGTGCTTAGAACATCTTTGCGTTCAGCCACCCAGGCCACCGACTCTACATGGAGGGGATGCAGGGCGAACAGAGCTGCGACAAAGCTACTCCTCCAGAGTGCCCCTGTCATTCGTTTAAGAACCACAAACAATAACAGGGTGTTGGCTATGTGAAATAGCAAATTGGTCAAATGATGCCCGCCTGGGTTCAATCCGTAGAGTTCACAGTCCAGCATGTGTGAAAGCCATGTCAATGGATGCCAATTATTGGAGTGCATGGCCACGAAAGCCCAGATCGCTCCTGATAAAGTGAGCCCGGATTTTACCTGAAGGTTATCGGTGACGTATTCATTGTCATCGAAGCTGAGGAATTCATGATTTCGCACTTGCCAAAAGACACCGAGTATTGCTACGATGAGAACTAAACTGATACAGAGGGTTAAAAAATGACGATTCAGTGAAGAAGTCTTCATCTCTGGCAGATTACCCTGGCCCTTCTCCTTCTGAATGGCGGGTTTGTGTTGAATTTTAGGTTTCGACATCTGAATCCTTCTTTTGTCTTAAGATCTAAAGAGGTCAAATTTCACTAAGTGAAGCTTTTGCAAAATAAATTGAAATAAAGTTTTTATGGTCCCAAGACCATAACCAATACTACGTCTGAGATTGATCGATGAGGCTTCTCTCATATAACGGCAGGGTACGGGCAAGTCTCCCATTCTAAACCCAAGATAAGCGGCCTGAATGAGAAATTGAGAGTCAAAAACAAAGTCATTTGAATTCTTATGATAGGGAATGGTTTCCAATACCTTTCTTGAATAAGCCCGGTAGCCTGTATGCCACTCGGAGAGGTTCTGCCCTGTTATCAGGTTTTCTAATATCGTTAGGAATCTGTTCGACAGGTACTTATAAAGAGGCATCCCCGAATCAAGACACTCTTTCCGCGTTCGAACACGAGAACCCAAGATGATGTCGCAAACACCCTTTTCGATGATGTCCGCAAATAAGGGAGCAAGGGGACTATCATATTGATAGTCCGGGTGAATCATAACGACGATCTCTGCACCACGCTGGAGTGCCTCATCGTAGCAAGTTTTTTGATTCGCACCGTAACCCCTATTCCTATCGTGGACAAAGACCCTTAAACCCAAGCTTTTTGCTATTCTTACTGTATCGTCTTGGCTTGAGTCGTCGACAAGGATGATCTCATCCGCAAAGCCTTGCGGGATATCCTTAACTGTCTTCTCTAATGTAGTCGCCGCATTGTAGGCGGGCATCACAATAATCACTTTTGACTTCATCTAATTTCCCTTCTATATCCGAATAACGTTTTTATTCGGCTTCCTGAAACTCAAGAAGAATAGAGTTCTTCTTTTGGGAGAAAAAAGTCCCATTAATGGATGAAATTTAATACCTCGTCTACAGGCTTTCTGTCCTTTTGGGGAGACTCATCAGGATAACCCACCGCAACAAGACAGACGAGAGACAGATTTGGCGGCACGTTTAATAGGGTTTCAATCTCCTTCTTGGCCATGAGCGGTGCTCCAAGCCAAACAACCCCTAAACCCATTTGATGAAAAACTAAAAGCATCGTGGTGACAGCAGCAGCTGTACTTTGGATTGCTGTGGGTGCTGATCTTCGGAATCCTAAGATCTCTTTCGCTTCATGATCAAAAGATTCCCGGACTATCAATACTTTATCCATTACGCCTTGGTATTCACTAGTAAACACTCCGATACAAACAGGAGCATTCCTGAAAAAGGAGGCATTCTTTTGGAACCGCAGAATATCCTCTTGCCACGACTTCGCCTCAGGCCAGGAAGCAATTTTATCAATAACGGATTGAACGGCATTCGCCATCTTCTCAATCACCTCTTTATTCTTTACAATAATAAAATGCCATCCCTGGAAATTCCCTCCATTGGGTGCCCAGGTCGCCAATTCAACCGCTTTCTTCAATAACTCATCTGAAACTTCATCTCTTTTCCATTTCCGTATGGAACGCCTTCCCCTAATTAATTTTTCTAATGCTTCCATATCCATTTGACTGATCCTCCTTTGAAACTATTTTCTCTTTAGATAGTCACTCCCAGGTCAATCCACATCTACTGGTTTTTGGCAGTTCCGGCATCTTTTTGCACCCCTGAATAGCTTGTAATCACAATAAGGGCAATGGTAGCGTTTTTCCTCTTCTTCCATCCATCTCTTCGTTCCAATCTCTCTCCAGGTTGGAATCGCACGGAGGATCACCTTCTTCCCAACAGGAAGAGGAAAGTTCTCAATAAATTTGCAAGGAAAATCATTGCATTGATGACACCCCTCAATGCCTTTCTCAATTGTACAAGACCTGATCGAGCAGGTCTGACAGTATCCGAATAATTCATCGGAGAGGCATCCTTCGCACTTTATTTCATCCACGCTTACGCCATAGACCGTTGTCAGTCTCTCTTTAAATTTGATGTTATTATCTCTATGGGCGATGTATATCCCACAGACACCACAATATAACCCGCAAGGTGCTGCCAGTTCCTTTTTATTTTCCATTTTCCCTTCCCGTAAAGGATTTTCAGAAAATGTTGAAAACCCAAAATCTAAATCTTCTTATTTTCGATTGAAGTCACTGCAATCTGCTGGGCGGGAGTTTTTCATATCCCGGGATGTGGAGATCGGGAACCACCATCATGGTGGCGGTCCCGTGGGCCACGAGGATTCCTTTCGCATCCTTCACCTGAGCTTCTCCCAGGGCTAAGCTCCTACCTATCTTGATGCATCGACCTTGGGCCAAAAGTTTACCTTTCTGAGCCGGAGCCAGATAGTTGATCTTCATTTCCACAGTGGTTAACCCTTTTCCCTTCTCTACCTGAGGAAAAACAGCCCAAAATGCTGCTGCATCTATTACAGAGGCCATGACTCCTCCGTGGACTTTACCAAAGGGCTGGAGGTGCTTTTTTTCCAGTTGAACCTCCAGAAGGGAAATTCCCCATTGAAGGTCTTTGATTTCCATAGAGAGGAGCGAGAAATAAGGACAGCGGTTTACAATCATGGCTAAGGCTTCTGTGTATTTCGGATTTATTCGCAACTCGGACATCAACTCTCTCCTTTCAAAAACCAACCCCATCTTAATGGATATATACCGCAAGATTCAAGTCCTTTATTTTCCCCTTGTTTAGCAACGTTTTTTTTGTTATTTAAAAATGAGAAACAAGACTATATTTAAATTTAAGAGGAGGGTCTAATATGGCAAAAAAAGTTGTTGATTACAGGGACCATTTAGCAGAAACGCTAAAAGCTTTCGATGAGGATCGTGTGCTCCTTGTTAGCCAAGGGAACAAAGGCCTCCCTAATGTAATGGCCATTGGATGGGGATCGTTAGGAATCATCTGGCGTAAACCAATTTTTATTGTGCTGGTACGTCCTTCTCGCTATACTCACAAACTTATCGAGGAGACTGGGGAATTTACTGTAAATATTGTGCCACCCCAATTGAAAGAGGTGGTGGAATATTGTGGCAGCGTGTCAGGCCGAGACCAAAACAAATTCAAGGAAAAGCAACTTACCGCCATCCCGTCTACTAAAGTAAAAACACCAATTATCAAAGAAGGGATTATTCATTTTGAGTGCCGGGTGGTCAATAAAAATGACCTGATTCCTTCAGAACTTGCAAAGCCA
>CAZEKS010000271.1:0-3846 GCA_964512795.1 uncultured Syntrophaceae bacterium | reverse complement strand
TCGCACATCAGGTGAAGGGCTGCCATGGAATGAAGGGCATAGCCGAGTCCTAACACTCCATCGATGACTTCCAGACGGGGGTAAGGAAGTCGCTCCACCAAACCTCTATTAAAAGTGATCCAATAGGAGCTGGTGTGAAACTGAAGGTCCGGAAGTTCAATTTTCCCGTAACCTAAATTTTCGAGGGTATAAAATTTGATCTTTTTATAGCCCACCACACGGGTGGCTATTCTTACCTCGCCATGTTCAAAGACCGAGTCCCCTCCCTGCTTTCTCTCAAAACCCTCCAGGATGGAGACATCGGTATAGTCAATCGCATCAGTGTAGTAATCCCCTTCGGTCTTCTTGACATAAGCTCTGCGATTGGGGTAGTCGAGCTTCTCCACCGTATAGAGTTCTGATTCACAGAGATAGACCGCCCCCTCATAGAGAGTGGTGTGGGCGCCGGTAAAGTCGACCTCTGCAATCACCTCTTCTTTCTTCTTCGTGGTATCAATTACCACAAAATTTTCTTCTGAGGCGGATCGGAGGCTGACCTTCTCCGCAGGATAGGCATCTTGCGTCCAATACCAATTTTGATCGACATGGTGAAGCGTTCCTTTTTCTTCCAGGTACTTCAGCATCTCATTCAAATTCTCTCTTCCGAAGCGTTCCCCATCTCTGAACGGAAGTTCAAACGCCGCACATTGAATATGGCTGAGAAGGATGAGGAGGTTATCCGGATTGATCAATCCATGCTCAGGGGATTGTCCAAAGAAATAGTCCGGGTTTTCGATGATGAATTGATCCAGAGGTTGGCTCCGTGCAATGAGAACCGCCAATGACTTTTCTGACCGCCTTCCCACTCGTCCTGCCTGCTGATAAGTGCTCGCAATGGTGCCGGGATAACCTGCGATCAAGCAAACCTCGAGATCTCCAATGTCGATGCCGAGCTCAAGGGCGTTGGTGGAGACAACCGCTTTGACTTCTTTCTCCCTCAATCCCTTTTCAATCTCCCTTCTCATTTTTGGGAGATAGCCTCCGCGATATCCTCTGACCTTTCCTTTATCCTTTAACTTCTTCTCAAAGCGATCTTTTAAATATTTTGTCAAAACCTCCACGGAGAGCCGACTGGTAGCAAAAAGAATCGTTTGGATCCCCTGCTCGATGAAAGGCGTGGCCAAACGTCTGGCTGCATGAATATGGCTCCCGCGAATTCCCAACTCCTTGTTGACGATCGGAGGGTTATAAAAGAGGAAAACCTTCTCCGACGACGGAGCGCCGTTTTTGTCAATCAAGAAGATATCCCGCTCGAGAAGCTTTTCGGCTAATTCTTTAGGATTGGCGATCGTCGCGGAGCAGCAGATGAATTGAGGTCTCGATCCATAAAAACGGCAGATACGATCCAACCGTCTCAGGACATTGGTCATATGAGCGCCGAAGACTCCTCGGTAGGTGTGGAGTTCATCGATCACTATAAATTTCAGATTTTGGAAGAAGTTCATCCACTTCGTGTGGTGGGGAAGAATACCGGTATGAAGCATGTCAGGGTTGGTGATCACAATATCCCCTCGGGTGCGAATCGCCTGTCGAGCATCCTGGGGAGTGTCTCCGTCATAGGTGAACGTAGTGAACGATTTTCCGATCCGTTGGATGAAGTTCTGGAGTTCAATCATCTGATCTTGGGAAAGGGCTTTCGTGGGGAAGAGATAAAAGGCCTTTGAAGAAGGCGACTCCAGCTTCGTGTTCAATACTGGGAGGTTGTAGCAAAGGGTCTTCCCGGAAGCCGTCGGGCTAACGACGACGATATCCCTTCCCTCATGAACCGCCTGGATCGCATCGACCTGATGGGAATAGAGCTGCTCGATTCCTTCCGTTTTCAAAGCCTCCCTGATGACGGGGTGGATATGCTTCGGAAAATGGCGATATTGTCCTTCTCTCTTTTTGAAAATTCGTAGATCAGTAATACAGGGTGAGATGGCGCGGGAACGTTTCCAGGATTCGATAATCTCATCAATTGACATCCAACGCCCTCCCGCAAAAGAAAAAAAGTTCGGAGTTCGGAGTTCGGAGTTTTAAGTTCGGAGTTCACAAATTTGAAATTTGCCTGCCTGCCGCAGGCAGGGATTTTGAAATTTGAAATTCAGAAGTTAGATTTCTCCCCTCTGATAGGCCTGCATGAAAGCCTCTACCACTTCCTTGTCGAATTGTGTTCCAGAACACCTCTTAAGTTCCTCTACCGCCACCCCCTTCTCCCTCGCCTTCCGGTACGGCCGGTCTGTTGTCATTGCATCATAGGTGTCTGCCACTGCCACAATCTTTGCGAGGATGGGGATGTCTTCCCCTCTCAAGCCATCCGGATATCCCTCGCCGTTAACCTGTTCATGGTGGTATTTCACCCCGGGAACGATCTCTTTAAGTTGATGGATATGCTCGATGATCTTTGCCCCTATGTTAGAATGGTTTCTGACCATCTTAAATTCCTCGGGATTCAACTGTTCTGGTTTTCTAAGAATGTGGTCCTCAATTCCTATCTTCCCGATATCATGAAGCACAGAGGTAATCTTTAACCATTTTCTCTCCAGGGGTCTCAATGGAAGGTATTTCGCAATGGTCTGACTATATAAAGTCACCCTCTGGGTATGCCCTCCTGTATAGGAATCCCGCTGTTCAATGGCATTGGCCAATGAATCGGCTGTTTGAAAGAACATCTCCTCCAATTCCTGATAGAGCCTGGCGTTGTCCAATGCAATGGCCACTTGATCGGCTAAGGAGGTGAGAAGGGAGAGGTCCTCCTTATTAAACCTTCCCTTTTTCTGTTTATTGATTGCCTCCAAAACCCCAATCGTCTTTTCTTTGACTTTTACAGGGACACAGATGATATTTCGCGTCTTAAACTCTGTCCTCTCATCCATCCCCTTAAAAAAACGAGGATCTTTCTCAGGGGAATTTACAATCAACGCTTTACCGTGCTGAGCCACCCATCCTGCAATTCCCTCTCCAAAGTTGAGAGGGATCGTCTTCATATCCTCCTCCCGATCACCCAGTGCCACTTCGAAATAGAGTTGACGTTTTCCATCGTCGGCGAGGAGAAGGGAGCCCACCTCTGCTTTCATCAATTGAGTGGCTGCCTTCATTGCCCTCCTCCGAATTTCTTTATGATCCAACGTGGAGTTGAGAATCTGGCCTAATTGGGAGAGCAAGAGGAGTCGTTCAACTTTCTCCTCGGTACGTTTCAACTTACCCGGCCATCGATCGATATCGGTCTTCTTCGTTGGCATCTCCCACCTCCCATTCACGGGGTTAACCAATTTTATTCTCTTTGTCAATTAAAATCTACAGAAGAAAAAAGAATAGAACGAATGGCATCGAATGAGACGAATACCACTTATTTCATTACCATTCACTGAATCCATAATCAATATGCCTCTGTGAACCAATCAGGAGTTATTAAACTTCGATAAAAAGGGAGGCGATGCAGTAGGAACCTTCAATTGGATTTGATTTGGCATTTGATGCCGCCATCCAAAGCGCTTCGTCGCTGAAGCTATGGAGCGCAAGCGACCAGACCGTGGTGTCGGACAAACTTCGGAATTTGACATTTTTTTATGGTCAATTCTTTCCTAATATATTTCTAATTTTTTCTCTCCAGATCTCCAGGCGCTCGTGGTAGCGTGGATAACGTTCCTCAAGATGTTTCAAAAAACGTTTTATTAATCTGCTTCGGGAGGAAAGAATAGCCAGACCAATCAGGATAAATAGAATGCCCTGCAGAATGGGGAGGAATAGACCAAGAATCCCAAAAACAATGAATAACCAGCCGATGATCAGTAATCCAATTCTCTTAATTGCACCCATTGACTAATT
>CAZEKS010000270.1:0-3863 GCA_964512795.1 uncultured Syntrophaceae bacterium | reverse complement strand
TTGGTTTTTTCTGGCCCAAAAGAGCAGAAGCAGCAACAGCAAATAAGGCAAAAGCCACAGCGATGGCAATAAAGATTAAAATGGCAAGATATTCGATCAGCATATTCCTCCCCATCATCCCGACAGAAGAAATGCTCTTTATCAAGGTCGGGAAGTCACCCCACGGCGACCTTCAATAAAATTTCAGATGTTTGTCTATGAGAATCACTTGTGAAAAGTTTCTTGTTCTGCATAAAACTACAAAATTGCTTTTTTTTTGTCAAGGAAAATTTTTCAGAAAAATTTCGCAAAGATCGTAATTCCTCAGTTATGAGTAATTATTGGTTATGGAGTTATTCCTTTTTTCTCGTAGCGTAGGCATTTATTGCCAATGGACTCCGCCCTCAATAAATGAGGGCTCTACATTTATTATTAACATCTCTCTCGTCAATCTCACTTCAGTCCCACCTCTAAAAACATTAACCAAATCAAACAGATCTGCGATAAAATGTACTTGAATTGCATGTTCCTAAGATCAATTTTTTCACTCGGGAAAAATGGGTTCCATACTTGAAAAAAAATTTCCTATACAGTATATATACTCTATAAGTGCTTGTGAACATAATAACAAAATATTGCCATTATTAAAAGATTGAGAGGAGGTTATGTAGATGGTTGAGAAGGGTAAAGGAAATATTGTTTCCATGATGGAGGAGAGCAGGGTTTTTGAGCCCTCTGAGGAGATCAAGAAGCAGGCTTATTTGAGCATGGAGGATTATAAGAAATTGTACCAAAAGTCCATTGACAAGCCTGATGAGTTTTGGAGTGAGATGGCGGATCAGCTCGAATGGTTCAAAAAATGGGAGAAGGTCTGCGAATGGGACTTCCACAAACCCGAACTCAAGTGGTTTGTCGGCGGTAAGCTGAATGTGTCCTATAACTGTCTTGACAAGCATATCAAGGAAGGGAGAGGAAATAAAGCGGCTTTGATCTGGCAGGGCGAACCCCTCGAGGAGAACAGGGTTTTTACCTACCAACAGCTCCATTATCATGTCTGCAAGTTTGCAAATGTCTTGAAAAAGCAGGGAATTAAAAAAGGAGACCGAGTCTCCATCTATCTCCCGATGATTCCCGAACTCCCCATTGCGATGCTTGCCTGTGCAAGAATTGGAGCCATTCACAGTGTGGTCTTTGGAGGTTTTAGTGCCGAGGCACTCAGGGATCGGATTAATGATTGCGAGGCAAAGCTCCTGGTCACGGCGGACGGCTATTACAGAAACGGAAAGACTGTCGGGAGTAAGATCGGCGCAGACCAGGCCCTTAAGGAATGCCCCTCTATCAAAAGAGTGATCGTTGTCAAACGGATGGGAATCGAGATACCTTTTGACAAAGAGAGGGACGTCTGGTGGCATGACGAGATGGCGAAAGAGGATATTACATCCCATTGCGATCCTGTTAAGGTTGATGCCGAGGATATCCTTTTCATCCTATATACGAGTGGAAGCACAGGGAAGCCCAAAGGGGTGATCCATACCACGGCAGGTTATCTCGTCTTTTGCGCCCAGACGCTCAAGTATGTTTTTGACATCAAAGACGATGACGTATTTTTCTGCACAGCCGATATCGGATGGGTAACCGGCCACAGCTATGTGGTTTATGGTCCCTTTGCAATCGGGGGTACCAGCCTGATGTTCGAAGGGGTTCCCACCTTCCCCACTCCAGACCGTTTCTGGGAAATCGTGGAGAGGTACCGGGTCAGCAAATTCTATACCGCCCCGACAGCCATCAGAGCGTTGATGAGAGAGGGTGAAAAGTGGGTGGAAAAGAGAGACCTCTCAAGCCTCAAAATTCTCGGCTCCGTGGGGGAGCCCATCAATCCGGAAGCCTGGATGTGGTACTACAAGAATGTTGGGAAGGAGAAGTGCCCGATCATGGATACCTGGTGGCAGACCGAGACAGGCGGCTACCTGATTTCTCCTCTCCCTGTCACTCCGCTGAAACCCGGATCGGCCACGATTCCGTTTTTCGGAGTGGTCCCGAAAGTCCTAAGGGAGAATGGGAGCGAATGTGGAACGGATGAAGGAGGCTCTCTGGTCATCACCGAACCATGGCCTGGCATGCTTAGAGGGTTTTGGAATGATACGGGCAATAAGAGATTCAAGGACACCTACTTCTCAATGTTTCCGGGGCAATACTTTACCGGCGACGGAGCAAGGAAAGACGGAGATGGGTATTACTGGCTCATGGGTCGTATCGACGATGTCATCAATGTGTCGGGGCATCGAATCGGAACGGCCGAAGTGGAGAGCGCGCTGGTGGCCCATTCGTCCGTGGCAGAGGCGGCAGTGATCGGTTACCCCCATGATATCAAGGGCCAAGGCATCTATGCCTTCGTTACGTTGAAGGCCGGCATAGAGAAGAGCGACAAGCTCAAGAAAGACCTGGTGGCCCATGTGAGGATGGTGATCGGCCCGATCGCGTTACCCGACAAACTTCAATTTGCGGATGCCCTTCCTAAAACAAGAAGCGGCAAGATCATGAGGAGGATATTGAGAAAGATCGCCGAAGACAAAATTGAGGAATTGGGCGATACCTCCACCCTTGCGGATCCAAGCGTGGTGAAACAGCTTGTTGATGAAAGGCTTTAGCTCAAAGCGCGTTATGAATATGCGTTGACAGGATGCCTGCCCTCTTGACATAATGGGGCAGGCATTTTTTTAAAATGGACTCTTCCCATGGTATTTTCCTTAGAGGTTTTGAATAAACTCGCCAAGCAGGAAAGAGACTCCCTTTACCTCCAGCTCATCCCGTCTACCATTTTTCGTACCTATCAGATAGACCCTAAGACATTGACGAACACCTATGGCGAGAGGGTCGTCAAGGGTATCTTTCCTTGTGATGAAAATTTTGCTTGTATCGAGGTCAAGTACAGGCCCGATGATAAAGATTGCATCTTCTCCTTGCAGGTTTCTTTGGATCCTTTTATGAAGAGCGTTTATATCGATTTTTTAATTATTAACAACCCTTTCCCCGAGAGGTTTAATGTAGATGTTGACGAATTTGGAAAGGAAACTTTTTTCGGTGCACGATCGAGGAATATCCCTGAAGAGGTTCGGGCCATGGAGGCCGGTCTCGCCCCCGGCATGGTCAGGCAGGGGTTGAGCCTTCTCGGAGAGTCCCTGACCTGTCTGGAAACCTTTGCCGCATCAATCGAACTCAAGGTCATCGGCCTGGGTGCTTTCTTTTATCACAATGCCATATTGTGGGAGAGACATGGATTCACCTACTTCAAAGGCGGCAAAATGATGGAAAGGACCCACAAGGAGTTCCAACCTGGAGGATTACTTTACGAAAAACTGGATGATTCAACCCCTTTTCGCAGAAAGGGGATGGAGAAAACGGTCCGGGGAAGGAGTTGGGCCATCCACGATGGCATTTTCGTTGAGGCCTTTGATGAGGAATGGGAAAGCCCCAAAATGTATAAGATGCTGGATAAAGATCTTAAAGTTAATACATTCCCAGGTCAGATCTACTAATACGGTGGAACCTAAAATCCAAATGCCAATCCCGCCGAGGCGGGACCAAAAGTCATCCTTCGACAGGCTGAGGATGAAACACCATGATCATTCTGATCATGGTGAGCTTGTCGAACCATGAATTTCGACATTAGACATTTGACATTGTTTTTCTTCATTTGGATTTGATTCACCTTCGGTTTATCACTTCGTGCGCGCTTTGACATTTGAAATTGTTCTTATCTCCATCTCACCGGAACGTCATCTCAAGTTCATACACCCCTTCCTCGCGCCTCTTCTTGATATCGAATCCTATCTTCTCAAAGAGATGGAGCATGGGCCTGTTTTCGGCCAACACCTCTGCATAGA
>CAZEKS010000269.1:0-3879 GCA_964512795.1 uncultured Syntrophaceae bacterium | reverse complement strand
TTGAAATTTTTCATCGTGAGTAGTCAAAGCAAAAAGGTGTCGCTGTAAAACTTTTGAAGCTTGTTTAGCTTCCCCTTCGGGCCCGATATCCCTACCCGCCCTCTCAGTTTAAAGTAATTTTTTCACAGCTTCAGGGAGACAGGGGAAATTTTCAAAAAATTTCCACCACCCTTTTATAGAATGCTTCTTCTTCCCAGATCTTCATTTCGATGCGAAGGGCTCGTATGGGAAGATGATCAATATTCAATGCTTTCAATTTTACCATATCTTTCTCGGTTGTGACAATGCCATCTACTCCTATAATTTTCTCTTCTATGTAAGATAAATCCTTGTTGGTGTAAAGATGGTGATCCGGGAAGATCGCTTCTCTAACAATCTTCATTCCACATTTTCTTAGGATGGAAGAGAAATCGTTGGGATGAGCGATTCCGGAAAGAGCAAGGATCTTCTTTCCCTTCAACAAATTAAGCTCTTCTTGCTCGTCCTGAGGCCCCACCAGACTCACCGGTTCGTAATGGCTGTGAAACACCTGTGCTCCAGGATGGATTTCATAAATTTCTTTCTCCAAAGGCTGATAGGTCCAAGGATCCTCCGCCTTGGTGAGCAAGAAAAGATCGGCCCGACGAAGCTGAGATAAAGGTTCCCTTAAAATCCCTCTCGGCAGAAGGTGACGGTCTCCGAAACCAATGTGTGAGTCGATGAGCAGGATATTGATATCCCGGTTGAGGGAAAGATGCTGATAACCATCGTCCAGTATCAGTCCCTTTGCACCAAACCGTTGAAGAGCGATCCGACCATTTACAAATCGATTTTTCCCGACCAGGACAGGGGTGTCTGGACAAGCCTTGGCCATCAGGAAGGGCTCATCCCCCGATTCCTCAAGTGAGAGAAAGATCGTCTTGCCATCGCTCACTACCGATTCAGAGGTCTTCGTTCTTTTATACCCTCTGCTTAGAATGGCTACAGCAATTCCTTTAGCCATCAACCCCTTTGCTAATGCCATAACCAAAGGGGTCTTACCTGTTCCGCCCACCGTGATGTTTCCCACGCTGATGACAGGGCAGTGAAGAGTTTTTGTTTTTAATAATCCAAGGGAGTAGAAGAGAGCTCTTGCACGAACAGCCCCTCCATAAGGTAAAGAGAGGAGATAGAGGGGAAAAAGAAGCCCCTTTTCCCAGAAGGATTTCTCTTTTTGATAAAGGAATCGGTCGATACGAAAGATCATAATCTCGCTATACGCATAGCGCTAAGCGCTTGGCGTCTTTTTAATAAGAAACGGTCGAATCTCCTCCAACATTCTTTCTGTTGCGCCTTGATGTTTCTGAAGAAATTGATAGCCTTTCTCTCCCAACTCTTTGCGCGCCCCTTCATCAGAAAGGAGGCGTTTCAATTGAGAAAAGAGTTCTTCTTTTTTAGACACCTGGATCGCTCCTCCAGCCTCAATCAGACGGCTGGAGATCTCCAAAAAATTAAACATATAAGGACCGAAGAGCACACCCTTTCTGAAAAACAAAGGTTCGAGGGGGTTATGACCCCCGATGGGGACAAGGCTTCCTCCCACGAAGACCAATGTCCCAAGACTGTAAATGCCCATCAACTCCCCCATCGCATCGAGGAGAATCACTTCGGGGTGTCCTTGAACAGACTGGCCTGCACCGATTGGAAGAGAAGTTTTTCTCAACCATGATAACGCCTCTTTTTTTAAGATCCTCTCCACTTCCTCCAGCCGTTCGAGGTGTCGCGGGGCAAGAATGAGGAGGAGGTTGGGGTCCTTTTTTTTCAGTTCTTTAAAGAGGGCAACCAGGATTTCCTCCTCTCCAGAGTGGGTGGACCCGGCAATAAGGACGTTTTCTTTCCCAGAAAGACCGAGGGTTTTAGCTATTTCATTCCTTGTTTCTGGGGTGAAAGAAGGGAAGGGCTGGTCGAATTTTAAATTTCCCACCGCTCTTGTTTTTTGGGATTCTCCTCCGATCTTAATAATTCGCTTTCGATCTTCTTCTGTCTGCATTAAGAAGAGGGAGATGTATTGCAGACATTCTTTGAAAAAGAATTTGAAAAGGAGGTAACGTCGAAATGACCTTTGGGAGACCCTTCCATTGAAGAGGATAATGGGAATTCCCTTTTTTCCACAATAACGGAGCAGGTTGGGCCAGAGCTCCGTCTCCGCAATGAGAAGAAGGCCGGGTTGGATTTTTTTGATGGTTCTCCGGATGATGAGGGGATGGTCGATCGGGACAAAAAGGACTTGATCCGTTTCAGAGAGGTAGGATTTCGCTGTCTCATTCCCAGTGGAGGTCATTGTGGTTAAAACAATCCTGGAATGAGGAAACTCGTTTTTGATCTTCTTCAAAAGAGGAATGGAACAGAATACTTCTCCGACCGATGCCGCATGAACCCAAATCGGTCTTTTAAAGGATGGGCTTTGAAAAAATCCCATGCGTTGAGGCAATGCCTTTCGGAACCGCTTGGAGAGGAGACTCCGAAAAAGAAAGTAGGGAATTGTCCCAATAAGGAGGAGTGTGAGAAGAATGTTGTAAAGGTAATAGATCATCAAACCATTGGGAGATTGAAATTTCAAATGACAAAGCTCAAATGTCAAAAAAAACCAGGAAGAATGGAATGATGGAACATTGGAATACTGGGTTAAACAAAAAATTCGTGGATTTTCTTACATTATTCCATCATCCCACTATTCCATTATTCCAGAATTATCCTTTTAAATTTTGTTAAATTTTGGCCATTTTGGCGCATTCATTTGACATTTGCCTGCCTGCGCGAAGCCGCTTCGGCGAAGGCAGGGATTTTAGTATTTGGCATTGCTTTTATCGAAATAGTGGTCTGCCCTTTCGGTCAGCTCATTGAGACGGTTTTCTAAAAGGATTCTTTTCTCCTCGAGATAGGCCCGGTCCCCTTGTCGATCCACCTCAATCGGTTCTCCCCAGATGAATACCCCTTTTGAGAAAGGGTAGGGGAGGAGAAACTGATCCCAGGTGTTAAAGATCTTCCTTTTCGAGGCGCTGAAGGTAAACGGAACCACCGCCCTCCCTGTCAGTCTGGCCAACTCGATCACACCGATTTGGACCCGGTGACGAGGTCCCCTCGGCCCATCCGGGACAATGGCGATATCGGATCCATGAGCCTTGACCATCTGTTTAAAACCGGAAAAACCTTTTCGGGTGGTTGAACCCAAGATCGCATGGAAACCGAACCGCTCCAGGGCCTTTCCTACTACCTGGCCATCCCGATGGGGAGAAACGAGAAAACTCAAATTTTTCCCTTTATAGACAAGAGGCATCATCAATAGCCTGGCATGCCAGAAGGCCCCGATGACAGGGATCTCTTTCTCCCAAAACCGTCTCGGAATCTCCGGATGGACCTCTTCAAACCGCATCGTCCGGGCCAAAACCTTGATGGCCCAGTAGGCAAACCACGGCCCCGACCAAGAGACCAACCTCTTCTTCAAAGTTTTAAAAAACATCTTATCTATTTCGGAATTCGCCTGCCCGCCGAACAAGTTCTTTGGCAGGCGGGGAGTGCGGATTTCGGAATTTAATTCCGCATTCTACAATCTGCATTCCGCAATTGAATTTTAATAGGCCTTATCCCCACTGGGCGCTGTCTTTACTCCCATCCCATCATCTTTGAACTGAAGATCATAGAGACGCCGATACTCACCGTTAAGGGTCATCAATTTGTCGTGCGTTCCTTGCTCCACAATCCGACCTTCGGAAAGAACGACGATCCGGTGGGCGTTCCGGATGGTTGAGAGCCGATGGGCGATGACGAAGACCGTTCTCCCTTTCATCAACCTTTCCAATGCCCTTTGGACTTCTGTTTCAGAATCGGAATCCAGGGAGGAGGTGGCTTCGTCCAAAATCA
>CAZEKS010000268.1:0-3882 GCA_964512795.1 uncultured Syntrophaceae bacterium | reverse complement strand
CCCCTTTTATTTGAGAGAGGGAGGATGGCTCCTATTGGAAATGGGGCAGGGCCAGAGTGAGAAAGTCTCAGAACAAATTGAGAGGAGGGGAGCTTTTCTAAAGTCACAAATTCTGCCAGACTTATCTGGCATCGAGAGGGTCGTGAAGGCACAGCGGAAATAAAAAATTCGAAACACGAAATCCTAAATAGATGGAACAAAGTAATGTCAAATGTCAAAGCCCAATCCCGCCAAGGCGGGATCAAATGAAATCTAAAGCTCAAATAACAAAATTTTGTAAGAAAGAAAATGTTTTGACATTGAGTCATTTTGGGGTTCATTTGGCATTTGGATTTTGGCATTTGAACTTTTCCTGGCATTGAAGATTTGTTTCGATATTCGGATTTCGGATTGGAGATTTTTAGATGGATAAAATCGTCATACGGGGAGGGGAAAGGTTAATTGGCGAAGTGGAGGTGAGCGGTTCAAAGAACGCTACCCTTCCCATCTTTGCCTCCTGCCTCCTCAGCGAAGGAGACAATCGATTCTATAATGTTCCGGACCTGCGAGATGTCCAGACCATCATCAAGGTTCTTAAAAATCTCGGAGTAAAAGTATCGGAGGAAGAAGGGGTTTATCAGATCAATGCCACGGAGGTCTCCAACGACGAGGCCCCCTATGATTTGGTGAAGACCATGAGGGCATCTATTCTCGTCTTAGGCCCTTTGCTGGCTCGTATGAAGAAAGCCACGGTTTCTCTTCCAGGAGGATGTGCTATTGGCGCACGTCCGATTAATCTCCACCTCATGGGTCTTGAGGCCATGGGAGCAAAGATCGAACTTCGTCATGGATACATCGAGGCAAAAGCCGACGTGTTGAAGGGGGCGAATATCTCCTTTGACACAGTCACCGTTACTGGGACAGAGAATCTGATGATCGCGGCGACGCTTGCTAAGGGGAAGACTACTTTACAGAATGCTGCTATGGAGCCTGAGGTGGTTGACCTGGCGAATGTCCTGAATAAAATGGGCGCAAAGATCAATGGTGCAGGGACGAATTCAATCGAGATCGAAGGGGTGAAGTCGCTTCATGCCGTTGAGCATACGATCACCCCGGATCGGATCGAGGCCGGGACGTTGATGGTGGCAGCCGGGCTGACGCGCGGAAATATAAAGATTCTCCATTGTCCTCTTTCCGAAATGGAAATGGTTGTCCATAAATTAAGAGAATCGGGCATGGAGATTGAATCCGAGGGAGACGGGGTCAGGGCGGTGGGCACTAAGAGAATTCGGAGCGTGGATGTCAAGACGCAACCTTATCCTGGATTCCCAACGGATATGCAGGCCCAGTTCATGGTCTTGATGTCCATGGCAAGAGGGTTGAGTGTCATTTCTGAAACCATCTTCGAGAATCGATTCATTCATGTGAGCGAACTGAGAAGAATGGGAGCCGATATTCGCATCCAAGGCGATTCAGCGATCATCCAGGGTATGGAAGGCTTAAGTGGAGCACCGGTGATGGCGAGTGATTTAAGAGCCAGCGCCTCCCTCGTTCTGGCCGGATTGGCTGCAGAGGGTGTGACGGAGGTCTCCAGAGTCTATCACTTAGACCGAGGGTATGAGGGACTGGACAAAAAATTGGCCAACCTCGGAGCGAATATTAAAAGGGTGAAAAAGGGGGACTGAGATTTCGGATTGGCGATTTCGGATTGCGGAATGAAAAACAGGCCATTCAAAGAGGCTCATTAATGAAGATTCTTCGAGCAGGGGAAAAAGCATTCGAGCGGTACCTATCCGAGGTGGAAGGAAGAGCGGCTCAGGATAGCCTTCGCCTCGAAAAGAAAGTCCGTCCCATATTGAAGAATGTCAGGAGACAAGGAGATGAAGCTCTTGTTCATTACACTCAAGTCTTCGACGGCTTACGAATTCGGATCCATCAACTCCAGGTGAAGAGGAGCGAGGTGAAAGAGGCTTACAGAAGGGTCCCTCGGGATTTTTTAGGAACTCTCAAGAAGGCAACTCGACGGATTCAGAAGTTTCACCAACTGATGAGCAAAAGATTCACTCTATCATTGAAAGGAGAGGAAAAAGGGATTCGGCTTGAGCAGGTGACGAGGCCCTTAGAGAGGGTAGGGATCTATGTTCCCGGTGGGAAAGCCTCTTATCCTTCGACCGTCCTCATGGCTGCCATCCCTGCGAAGGTGGCAGGCGTTCAGGAAATTTTTATGGTCACCCCCCCACAGAGAGAAGGGATCAGCCCGGCTGTCCTGGTCGCAGCGGATTTGGCAGGGGTGGATCGAATCTATCGTGTAGGAGGCGTTCAGGCCATTGCCGCCCTCGCCTATGGGACGAAATTGATTCCCAGGGTGGATAAGATTGTGGGCCCGGGAAATCAATATGTGGCAGCCGCTAAAAGATTGGTCTATGGCGAGGTGGATATCGATATGGTGGCTGGGCCGAGCGAGATTGTGATCGTCTCCGATGAGAGCACGCCTTCTTCCTTTGTCGCCGCGGATCTTATCTCCCAGGCTGAGCATGATGAGATGGCACTTGCCATTCTGATTACCAACTCCGAAGCGTTCGGAAAGGAAGTCAAGAATGAAGTAGAGAGACAACTCTCCTCTTTAAGACGAAGAAAAGTCGCGTCTGAAAGCCTGAATCGAAGAGGTGCGATTCTGATTGTCAAAAATCTTGAGCAGGCCATGCAGTGGGTGAACCGGATTGCTCCGGAGCATTTAGAAATTGCTGTTTCGAGACCTCTCTCGCTAATTAAAAGTGTAAGACACGCAGGCGCCGTCTTTCTTGGCCCCTATACTCCTGAGGCCATTGGAGATTATATGGCCGGGCCCAACCATATTCTTCCCACAGCGGGCACAGCTCGGTTCTCTTCACCCTTGGGAGTGGAGGATTTTATCAAGAGGACCAATCTGCTGAGTTTTACACGGAGTGCATTGGAACGGTTTGAGAAAGATGTCAAGAGATTTGCAGAGTGGGAAGGATTGGAAGGGCACTATCAATCGATTCAGAAGAGGATGGAGAAATCCTAAGAAATGATGATGATAGTAATCCCCCCTCTCCCCCCTTTAGTAAAGGGGGGTTGGGGGGATTTGTAGAGGGTTTCCAACGCGAGGAGAAAAGATGAAGAGACGTCGTAGGGCAGAGGTGAGGCGGAAGACAAAGGAGACGGCCATCGTCTTAAGACTGGATCTGGATGGATCTGGAAAACATTCGATCAAAACGGGAATCCCTTTCTTCGATCACATGCTCAGTCTCCTGGCCTATCACAGCCGCATGGATCTCTCCCTTAAAGCAAAGGGCGATATCGGTGTGGATGCGCACCACACCATAGAAGACGTGGGCATCTGTCTCGGGGATGGGATCAGAAGGGCCCTTGGAGAAGCGAAAGGAATCCAAAGATACGGGATGGCCATGATTCCAATGGACGAGACATTGGTCTCCGTTGCGTTGGATTTTTCAATGAGGCCTTGCCTTGTTTTTCAGATGAAACTAAGAAGATCGAAAATTGGGACCTTTGATCCCGAGTTAGTGGAGGAGTTCTTCAGGGCTCTTTGCAATCATTCGAGGATCACCCTTCACATCAATCTCCTTTATGGGAGAAACAGTCATCATATGGTGGAAGCTGTGTTCAAGGGTTTTGGAAGAGCGCTGAGAGAGGCGGCTTCTTTTGATGAGCGGGCCGCTCAAATTCCATCAACCAAAGGAATGTTGTAATGCGGAATTTGGAATGCGGATTTTGGATTTAATTCCGCAATCCGCGATCTACAATCCGCAATCGGAACAACCATGACTCCAAGGATTGTCATCATTGATTACGGAATGGGAAATCTTAGAAATGTGCAGAAGGGTTTTGAGAAGATTGGTTTTGAAGCAAAATTGACCCGCA
>CAZEKS010000267.1:0-3899 GCA_964512795.1 uncultured Syntrophaceae bacterium | reverse complement strand
GGGTTTAATTGACCTGGAGCCAGTTTCAAAATACCAATAATTTTTTCCCATTATTCCAATATTCCATTCTTCCATGGTGGAAGAGACTGATGAACTCATAAAACCTCCTTGGTTCTGACGAGTCGGAGATATTTCGAGGTAGCCAATTAACGATGTACGCTGATTTCGGCTATATGGAAGAGGGAAAATTAGGGAAACCTTACGACCTGAAACTGATGGCCAGGTTGGGGGGATTTCTAAGACCTTATTGGAGACTGATGGCTCTTTCCCTCCTTTTCATTATGATCATAGCGGGGTTAGACCTCCTCATCCCTTATCTGACTAAAGAAGCGATTGACCGCTACATTGTTGTGGCAGCGAGAGAAGTGATCTTAGAAGAAGATGGCTCACCAGAGGAACAACGTTTCTGGAGTCAATATGGTCAGAGACTCATCCCGAGGAAAGAGAAAGGGAAATTTCTTCTCCCACCGGATGTATTGCGATCCATGGATCGAAAAGAGATGACTCTTTTCCAGAAATCTGGCCTCCTTACGGAAAATCGATATTATCTGTTTGTTCCCCAAAAACCAGAGGAGAACATCTTTAAAAAATATCCCTCCTCTTTTGAGAGGAGCGGTTCCCACTGGTTCATTCCCATTGATCGTATGAAAGAATTGAAAAGAGAAGACCTCCTCGTCCTGAGAGGGAAAGATGTGGAAGGGGTTTTCCGCATCGCCTTCCTCGTTGTTCTCATACTGGTCGTCAATTTTGGATTAAATTTCTCTCAGGTCTATACCATGGAGTTGGCTGGTCAAAAGATGATGCATGACCTCCGAATGAAGGTCTTCTCCCATCTCCAGGAACTCCCGATTTCCTTTTTTGATAAGAATCCGGTGGGAAGGTTGGTGACCCGATTGACCAACGACATCCAGAACGTCCACGAGATGTTTACTTCTGTTCTCATCAATCTCTTGAAAGATATTCTTCTGGTGATTGGAATCATCATCCTTCTCCTTCAACTCAACCGGGATCTCGCCTTGGTCTCTTTTTCTGTTATTCCCCTGATCTTTGTCACGACCCTCTTCTTCAGCCGTCAAGCCAGGGATGTGTTCCGGGAGATCCGTTTCAAGATTGCCCAGATGAATTCTTTTTTCAACGAAAATTTCTCGGGTATCAAAGTGGTTCAACTCTTTCGAAGGCAAAGAGAGAACAGCCGGCGATTTGAAAAAATCAACCAGGGATATTATTTGGCGAACATGAAACAGATATCCATTTATGCTTTTTTCGTCCCCCTCGTTGAAATTCTGAGTTCAGGAGCCATCGGCCTTCTCCTCTGGTATGGAGGGGGAAAGGTGATTCAGGAGATGATCACGCTTGGAGTCCTGGTCGCCTTTCTTTCCTATGTTCGGATGTTCTTCCAGCCGATCCGGGACCTTTCCGAGAAATATAACATCTTGCAGTCGGCGATGGCTTCCCTCGAGAGGGTTTTCTCATTGCTCGACGAGGATCAAAGGATTTCGAAATCTCTCTCTCCCAAAAATGAAGAGATCAGGGGCAACATCGAGTTTCACGATGTCTGCTTCTCCTATGATGGGAAGGACAAAGTCCTCAAGGACGTTTCTTTTTCCGTTCGGGAGGGGGAGACCGTGGCCATCGTGGGCGCCACCGGGGCTGGAAAAACCTCTTTGCTACACCTGCTCGAACGATTCTATGAAGTGCAGGAAGGGGCTATTCTGATCGATGGGATCGATATTCGAGAGAGGGATATTATTCAACTCAGGTCGCAAATCGGGCTGGTGATGCAAGATGCTTTTCTCTTTGCCGGAGATATTGAGGAGAATATTCGATTGGGGAATCGGAAGATCGATGAAGGAAAGGTGAAGAAAGTGGCGCAAGTGGTCAATGCAGAGAAGTTTATTCATCGGTTACCGCATGGATATCATACCAAGGTGGGGGAGGGAGGGGAGGCGCTATCTGCCGGGGAAAGGCAGTTATTAACCTTTGCAAGGGCTTTGTCCCTTAATCCGAAGATCCTCCTCCTTGACGAGGCGACCTCTCATGTCGATCCTGAAACGGAACGGTTAATCCAGGAAGGACTGACACGGCTACTCAAGGGGAGGACAGCCATTGTCATCGCTCATCGTCTTTCCACTATCCAGCACGCTGATCGGATCGTCGTTCTCCATAAAGGGAGGGTTCGGGAAATCGGAACCCATACAGAATTGATGGCACAAAAAGGCTTCTATTTCAGGCTTTATCAACTTCAATATGGTAAGGCCTAAATGAAGTTCGGAGTAATGAGTTAGGGGTTCGGAGTAGGGGGAGAGGGGAGGGTGAGGAGGGTTTAATAAAATGGATAATGTTTCATTACTTTTGCAAAGCTCAATAATGACTCCGAACTCATCAATCTCCAATCAGTTATTGAGGTTGTTGAGATGTTGACAAAATGGGATGGCTGTCCTATATAGGGAGAGAGGTTTTATGGAAGAGAAGGGAGAACAACCCCAGAAAATTGACCAGGAGGAAGAGAAGAAGCGGGAGATCGACCTCAATGTCCTTTTCCCTGAAAAGGGCTATGATTTAAATCGCCTTTTCCCAGATGAAGGAACCAAGAAACTCCTTTACGAACTGAGGCGAAATAAACGGGACATTGATCGTTTTGTGAAAAGTCTTCATGTGGAGGAGGAATAGATGAAGTGCCCTCATTGTGGCGAGACACTCCCTTTTATTCTCTGCCCGGAGTGTAAAGCAGAAATCCCGGAGAAAAGTCGTCATTGCTGTTGGTGCGGGAATCCGATAACGGTGGAGGTGGAGGAAACCGATTTTTCTGACCGTAAATTATGTAGTGATGGAAATTGTATTGGTACCATCAATGAAAAGGGAGTTTGTAATGTTTGCTGGAAACCTTAAAGTGATCGTGGAAAGACGGTTGGATGGACTGTCGTCTCTTTTTTGAAGAAAGGATCAAACTTGGCATATTTTTTGTATAAATAAAGTCGTAGAATAAAAAAAGATGACCTACATTGACAGCCGGGACAACGATGATTATTTTAATGATATGAAGTTAACTAATTAATTTCACAGGAGGAAAAAATGATATTTCTACCAAGAGGGGGTGCTGATCGAGAAGAAAAGGGAAAGGATGATAAGGTTATTATCCCTGACGAGCTGCCCATACTTCCATTAAGGGGAACAGTACTTTACCCCGATTTAATACTGCCCATCATGGTCGGCAGAAAAAAGTCAGTCAAGCTGATCGATGATGCAATGGATTCCGATCGAATTATCGGGGTCATTACTCAAAAAAGATCTGAAATTGAAGATCCTAAAGAAACCGATCTTTATTCGGTGGGCGTCGCCGCATTAATTTTGAGGATGATTCGGGAACTGGATGGGAGCCAACGAGTCATTGTCCAGGGGGTCTCGAGGATGAAGGTGAAGGAGTACATTCAAAGAGAGCCCTATTACAAGGCAAGGAGTGAAGTGATCGATGAAGGATTTGTACAGGGAGTAGAGATCGATGCTCTCATGATGAATTTGAAGAACCTCTTCCAAAGGGCTGTGGAGCTGGCTCCTTACCTCACCGGTGAATTGGGAACCATGGTTTCTAATATTAAGTCACCCTCCATTCTTGCCGACTTGATTGCCTCGAATCTTAACATTTCGACTACTGAGAAACAGGGGATATTGGAAACATTCGACATTCGAGAACGGTTGACTAAAGTTCATCTCTTCCTCAACAAAGAGGTTCAGGTATTGGAATTGGGGAATAAGATCCAATCGCAGGTCAAGGAGGATATGGATCGAACCCAAAGGGAATATTATCTCCGGGAACAATTAAAGGCGATTAAGAAAGAGTTGGGAGAGTTGGATGAACATTCCACAGAGATCAAGGAACTTAAAGAGAAGATTAAAAAGGC
>CAZEKS010000266.1:0-3905 GCA_964512795.1 uncultured Syntrophaceae bacterium | reverse complement strand
TCCTCCAGAGGGTGATGGAGGAGCACGAAGTGAAACCCATTCATACTATCGAAGATATCCTGAAAGCCGACCACTGGGCCAGAGAGAGGTCGAAAGCGATCCTAGAAGGGAGAAGATTATTCTAATGCCAAGCATCGTTTATTCAATCATTTACTTTATTATCGTGATAGGTATCCTAATTTTCATTCATGAACTGGGTCATTTTCTATTGGCCAAGAGATTAGGGATTGGGGTCCTCACTTTTTCCTTAGGGTTCGGACCAAAAATCATCGGAAAGAAGGTTGGAGAAACCCAGTATCAATTGTCCGCCTTACCCTTAGGAGGATTTGTTAAACTCATCGGAGAAAACCCTGAAGAGAAGGTCAAAGAGGAGGACATGAGCCGATCCTTTACGGCCCAGCCAATATGGAAGCGTACATGTGTCCTCTTGGCAGGCTCTTTTTTTAATATATTTCTTGCCGTGGTTATTTTCTCGGTGATTAATATGATCGTTGGCATCCCCCCAACCTCCCCTCCTCCACTTCCTACTAAAATTGGAGGGATCAGTCCTGGCCTTCCAGCAGAAAAGGCGGGTCTTAAGAAGGGCGATGTGGTTTTTGCCATCGACGGGAAGGAAGTCTCAATATGGGAAGATCTCGCTAAGATCATTCATAATAGCGAAGGGAGGGAATTGCTGATCAAAGTGAGAAGAAATAATGAAATATTGGAATTCAAAATAAAACCACAAATCCTTCAGGGAAAAACACCTTCTGGCGAAAAAGACATCTTTATTATCGGAATCACTGCCCCCATTGAAGAGATACCCTTCCAAAAGGTCGGGCCTCTCAGAGCGATTGGTAAAGGGTTTATTCAAACCTGGGATATCATTAAATTGATTGTAGGCGGTATCGTGAAATTGATTGCTGGAGAAATTTCTCCAAAGACAATTGGCGGCCCCATCATGATTGCTCAAGTAGCGGGGGAACAGGGGAAAAAAGGTTTTTTGGATTTGTTCGTATTAATCGCTGTTCTCGGCGTTAATCTTGGGATCATCAACCTTTTCCCAATCCCTGTCCTCGACGGGGGGCATCTTCTCTTTTTGGGATTGGAGGCCATTATGAGAAAACCCATCAGTATCAAAAAAATGGAAATCGCCCAGCAGATTGGACTCATCATCATTATCCTGCTCATGATGTTTGCTTTTTATAATGATTTGTTCCGAATATTTTCCCCGGGAGGGTTTAAATTCTGAGGGGTACCCCTTCCCTTTCTCCCTCCGAGGGGAGAGGGGTGCCTGCCTGCCGGTAGGCAGGGGGTGAGGGTGGACAGATGAAAGTGTTCGGCATCGATACCTCTACATCGTGTGGGGCTGTGGGATTGATCGATGACGGAGAAGTCATCTCGGAATACCTTCTCAATATTCCGGTGACCCATTCTGAAAGACTCCTCGGCGCAATCGAATTTGTTCTCAGAGAAGCTCGTTGTTCTATTGAAAATATAGACGGATGGGCAGTTGCCCTCGGCCCGGGCTCCTTCACAGGCTTGAGAATCGGAGTGAGCACTGTGAAAGGCCTGGCTCTTGCCACCGGAAAACCTGTGGCAGGTGTCTCCGTCCTTGACGTCTTAGCTTCTCAGATCGCGCCCACCCCGCACCTCATCTGTCCGATCCTCGATGCCAGGAAAAAGGAAGTCTATACCGCTTTTTACCGTTATGAGGGAGGGAGTTCCCTCAAGCGACAATCGGATTATCAGGCTATTCGACCTGACGACCTTGTCAAAAAGATTAAAGAGCAAACAATCTTCCTCGGCGACGGAGTAAGGACCTATAGAAATTTTCTCCTAAATTCCCTCCCCTCTTCGGCCATCTTCCCGCCTGCTCCCCTCCATGTTCCCCATGGTTCAATGGTGGCGACATTAGGGTTTGCCCTTCTTAAAAAAGGGGAGCATTTGAACCTTTCGACTTTCTCCCCTCTTTATATCCGGCCTTCAGAAGCTGAAATGAAATGGCAAGAAACACATTCTGAGTGACCCATTCGGCGGCGATGAGCTCCACCTTTGAAGGCGGGGCAAAAAAGCGCCGCTCAGGATCAACCTTGAGCGGTTCGTGTAGGGAGGGAAAGCAAACCTCGTCTCTTATCTGGGAGCCAAGGGAGCCAAGGGGTTGACAAACAGGCTGGATTATATTAATTTTTTTTGTTAAACTGTTTGGTATTATAAGGTTTTTCTATTGGGGGCTGAGATGACGACCAAAGAGGAGGAATTGATCGAAAGGCTGATGAGAGAAAATGAAGAATTTTTGAATGCAAAACAAGCACATAACCAACTTGCAAAACAATTGGAGGAATTGGAAAAAAAGCCCTTTCTCACCCCACAGGATGAGATGGAGATAAAAATCATCAAGAAGAGAAAATTGGCGCTTAAAGACCAGATGGAAAAAATTCTGGTGCAATACCGATAGAAGACTGGAATGATGGAACATTGGAATGGTGGAAGATTGGAATGATGGGTTTAACTGAAAAGAAAAAATAAAAACCTTTTTGGCTCCTTACACCCCATTATTCCATTATTCCACCATTCCATTATTCCAATGGATTAAGTAATGAAGAAGACCGGTTCTCAAATTGTTGTTGAATCTTTAAAAAAAGAAGGGGTGGATATTGTCTTCAATTACCCGGGCGGGGCCGTTATTCCGCTTTTTGATGAACTTCAAAATGCTCCATTCCGGCAGGTCTTAGTCCGACATGAGCAGGCTGCGGTCCATGCAGCGGATGGGTATGCGCGGGCGACGGGAAAGGTGGGAGTGGTCATCGTCACCTCCGGGCCAGGGGCAACCAATACCGTCACGGGGATTGCGACCGCCTTTATGGACTCTGTCCCAATCGTTGTTTTCACCGGTCAGGTCCCTACCCTTCTCATTGGAAACGATGCCTTTCAGGAAGCCGATATTGTCGGGATCACCAGACCCTGCACCAAGCACAACTACCTTGTAAAGGATATTAAAGATTTAGCTCGAACCTTAAAGGAAGCCTTTTATGTGGCCAGAAGCGGAAGACCCGGACCGGTTCTTATTGATCTCCCCAAGGACGTCTTGGTCAACTCCACTGAGTTCAAATATCCTGAAAAAGTCTTTATTCGCGGTTACCAGCCCACTTATGAAGGACATCTTGGCCAGATTCAGAGGGCTGTAAAACTCATGTTGAAGTCTAAGAAGCCCGTTCTCTATGTCGGAGGCGGAATCATTTCTTCAAATGCCTCAAAGGAGCTTACCCATTTGGCTGAAAGGTTGGGTATCCCTGTCACCATGACCTTGATGGGATTGGGCAGCATCCCAGGCAATCATCCTCTCTCTTTGGGCATGTTGGGAATGCATGGAACCTATTGGGCCAATATGGCGGTCATGGAGTCTGACCTCCTCATCGCCATCGGATCTCGTTTCGATGATCGGGTAACCGGAAAGATCGAGGCCTTTGCTCCCCAGGCCAAAATCATCCATATCGATATCGATCCTACCTCCATCAGCAAAAATGTGAGAGTGGATCTTCCCATTGTTGGGGACTGTAAACACGTTCTCTCCAAGATCCTCTCCCTCCTCGAAGAGGAAGATGTTAACTCCTTCAAGGCGGGGATGGATAAATGGCATCATCAAATCGAAAAATTCAAGGCCATCCATAATATGAGTTATGAGCAGAAAGAAATCATCAAACCCCAATACATCATCGAAAAGATTTTCGAACTGACTAAGGGCGATGCGATCATCTCCACCGAGGTGGGTCAAAACCAGATGTGGACGGCCCAGTACTTCTCATTCCTCAAACCGAGGACATTGCTCACCTCAGGGGGGTTGGGAACAATGGGTTACGGATTGCCTGCAGCCATGGGTGCCCAGGCTGCTTTTCCGAATAAGCTGGTCATTGATATTTCAGGCG
>CAZEKS010000265.1:0-3910 GCA_964512795.1 uncultured Syntrophaceae bacterium | reverse complement strand
TGATCTTGATTCTCTTTTCCCTTATTTTTCAAGAACCTTTTTTCGGATATTCATCGTCTACCTATTTCTATCTCTTTCTCCTCGCCCTTGTACCCCAATTGATTGGCCACACCACCTTCAACTGGGCCTTGAGATATATGCCTGCCTCTATGGTAGCCATCACCATTTTGGGTGAACCGGTCGGCTCTACCCTTTTGGCCTACTTTATTTTGAGTGAAGGACTGACGATCTGGAAGATTTTAGGGGGAATCTCGATCTTTGCTGGAATTTTAGTTGCCCTTCGGAAAAAGGCTTTACCCCGTTAGAAATAATGCCCTGCTCGGTTTCGAGTCCCGCTATGGCGGGGCTGGAATTTCTAACGGGGTTTTATAAAGGATAGTATTATTGTAGAATAGTGTAGGTCTACTTAGATGTTGACTTGGAAAGGTGGTTGGGTATGTTTCCAAACCTTTTAAGATGTTTTTTATGCAACAAACCCTATCGAACCCGGCCAGCTTATGGATGCCGGTTTCACTGTTTATTGAGAATTGAAAGGATCTCACAATGAAAATCATCGTACTCAACGGAAGCCCTAAAGGTGATTTGAGCATCACCCTGCAGTATGTCCATTTCATCCAGAAGAAGTTTCCTCAACATGAATTAAAAATCTTCAACGTGGCCCAGCAGATTAGGGGAATGGAAAGGGAAGAAAAGACCTTCCGAGAAGTGATGGAAGAAATAAAATCCTCCGATGGAGTGCTCTGGGCTTTCCCCCTCTATTATCTTCTCGTTTCCTCCCAGTATAAGCGGTTCATCGAGCTCATCTGGGAGAGAGAGGCCGCTGACGTTTTTAAGAATAAATATACCGCCTTGTTATCGACCTCCATTCATTTCTTCGACCACACCGCTCACAATTACATGAATGCGATTTGCGATGATCTGGATATGAAATACTTAGGGTCTTTCTCAGCCGCCATGTACGATCTGTTAAGTAGAAAGGGGAGAGAAAGATGGACCCTTTTTGCCTCTGAATTCTTCGAAGGGATTCAAAACCATGTTCCCGCGGCGAAGAGATTCGCACCGGTCCTCGATCGAACCTTTGAATACATTCCGGGTTCTGTGGGACAAAAGGTAAGCATCCGGGGAAAAAGGATGCTGATCCTTACGGATTTCAAGGATTCTCACACCAATTTAGGTAAGATGATCGAGAGATTCAGAAACTCCTTTGTCGAAGAGGTGAACGTGACTAACCTCCATCATCTTAATATCAAGGGTGGGTGCTTAGGCTGTATTCAATGCGGTTATGATTATCAGTGTTCCTACGGGGATCAGGATGAATATGTTCAATTTTATAAAGATCAGGTGAAAACAGCGGATATTCTGATTTTCGCGGGGACGATTCAGGACAGGTATTTATCCTCCAGATGGAAAATGTTTTTCGACAGAAGCTTCTTTCATACTCATACCCCTTCCCTCATAGGGAAACAGGTTGGAATGATCCTCTCCGGTCCCTTAAGACAGGTCCCTAACCTCCGGCAGATCTTGGAGGCCTATACCGAATGGCAGCAAGCCAACCTGGTCGACATCGTCACGGATGAAGTTGAAGATGCCAAAGAATTGGATGCGCGGCTCCAATCTCTGGCCCAACGGGTCGTTCATCTTGCCGAGAAGAGCTATATTAAACCCAAGACGTTTCTCAGTGTCGGTGGGATGAAAGTTCTTAGGGATGACGTTTGGGGTAAACTCCGGTTTCCTTTTCAGGCAGATCATCAGTTCTACAAGAAACATGGTCTCTATGATTTTCCCCAGCGGAAATACAAATCCCGTTTGATCAACTCCATTTTAATCCTTCTCACGAAGATTCCCTCGATGAGAAAGGAAATCTATCGCAAGAAAATCAAGGAGCAAATGGTAAGACCTCTTCAAAAGGTCGTCCAACGCGTTGAATAATTTTTTAGAAGAATGGGGATGAAAGAGACCAACGAAAAACGGAGGCCATCGGATGAATCGCAGAAACTTTTTGAAGCTTTCGGGTGAAGGGATGCTTCTATTAGGTGGGTTATCGATGATCAGTGGGTGCAGCGGGTTGAAACGGAATGACCTGCCGCAATTTAACGGTGAGAAGGATTCGATCAAAGGTCTTGAGAAAGATGAGGCGGAAATTCTCTATCTCGCCTCTCTCGCGCCAAGCGGCCATAACACACAACCCTGGACTGTCAAAGTAGTGGGCCCTAAACACTGGGTGATCGGTTCAGATAAGAAACGCCGGTTGCCCGCTGTTGACCCAGAAAATCGGGAGTTGTTGCTCGGGATAGGTGCTTTCATCGAAAATCTCGTCGTTGCCGCTGGGGCATTTGGCTATGAGGCGTATGTCCAAGTCATAGCAAAAAACCCGTCGGATCCTGATATTGTAGATATTCAGCTAAGAAAAGGCAAAACCTTCGATTTTCCCCTTGAAAAAATCAAAAAGAGACGAACGGTTAGGAACAATTATCTTAATCAGGAAATGAAAGCGGACGACATAAAATTCATAACGAAACATGATGCTCGATCTTGCCTTATCCCCACCGCATCTCCTCATAGCTTTTATTTTCCAAACACCTCGCCTCAGGGAAAATATCTTCAGGAAGGAACCATCGAAGCTAATCGGAAACAAGCCTTCCGTGATCCTGCTCAGGAGGAACTTGCAAACTGGATCAGGTGGTCAAATAAAGAAGGAAGAACACATCGAAATGGGCTCACTCCGGAGAGTATGGAAATAAAGGGGATGGGTGGTCTATTTGTCCGCAGTTTCTATGACCGGGCATCCGTTCTGAAGAAGAGTTTTCGAGAACAGACGGTGGATATTGTTGCAAAGCAGGTGAAAACCTGTGGCGGATGGCTGATCGTCACCAGTCAGGATTCGAGTATACCCACATTGATTGAATATGGAAGGGTATGGGAGAACATACTTTTAAAAATAAGAGAAAAGATGATCGCCATTCATCCCATGACGCAGATGCTGGAAGAGGAGCCATGGAAAAAACAAATCGCTAAGGAATTAGGTTTAAACGGTGAAGTCCAATGGATCCTGAGAACCGGATATCTGAGGTCTTACCCTGAACCGGTGAGTTTACGGATGCCTATTTCGTGGTTTGTTCAAGCTTGAGGTTTCAGGAACCAAGGGCTCATACTCCTAAGATATAGAAAAGAGTGTGCAATGAGATTCGTCGTCCATGAGCATCATGCGACCCGTCTCCACTACGATTTCCGGCTGGAGATCGCCGGGGTCCTCAAATCATGGGCCATTCCCAAGGGACCTTCTATGAATCCATCGGATAAGCGGCTCGCAGTTATGGTAGATGACCATCCTCTTGAATACGGGGAGTTTGAAGGGATCATCCCTGAGGGACAATACGGAGCCGGTCCGGTCCTTATCTGGGACTCGGGTGAGTTTCAACCCGAGGGAGATCCAGAATCTGCTCTGAAAAAGGGAAGACTGAGTTTCACCTTAAATGGGGGAAAATTAAAGGGTGGCTTTGCGCTCATCTTAATGAAAGGAAGAGGAAGCGGAAAAGACTGGCTTCTCATCAAGGGACAGGATTCCTTCTCCAAAAAAGACTGGGAGGTCAAGCAAGAACTGACGCCAGCAAAGAAGAAGAAACTTGTTAAAAAGACCCCGCCGTGTGAAACCAGCTAACCTCCCCACTGGGGAGAAACCCAAAACTCGAAACCCTAAACTCTAAATAAACTCAAATGTCCAAAGCATAATCCCGCGAAAAGCGGGATCAAAACCGTATAACTTATTATCTGTCCATAAAGTTTGTTAGTCTGTCATGCCGGACCTGATCCGGCATCCAGAGACCGCCAAAAAGACTGGATGTTCTCGCTCGCTTGGCTCACTCCGCCTCCCTTCGGTCGCCCGGCTGGAGTTTATCCCGATGAAAATCGG
>CAZEKS010000264.1:0-3918 GCA_964512795.1 uncultured Syntrophaceae bacterium | reverse complement strand
TTCTGCCCGGGATGCGGCCATGGCATATTGATGGGTCTGATTTTGAGGGCCATCGATGAGTTGAAAATGGATATGAAGAAGATGCTCTTTGTCTCAGGCATCGGATGTGCTGCCTGGATTCCAAGCCCTCATTATGATGGAGACACCCTGCACACCCTTCACGGAAGGGCCCTTGCCTTTGCCACAGGAGCAAAACTCTATAATCCTGAACTGTGCGTCATGGTGATCAGCGGAGATGGAGACCTCTCCTCCATCGGAGGAAATCACTTGATCCACGCAGCAAGGCGAAATATCGATCTCAAGGTCATCTGTGCCAACAATATGATTTATGGCATGACCGGAGGCCAGGTGGCTTCCACCACGCCGAAAGGGTCGAGGACTGCTACTACGGCAGAGGGCAATCCCTATCGTCCCTTCGACCTCAGTAAATTGGTTGAGGCAGCTGGAGCCACATATGCGGCCCGATATGGAGTTACTCAACCGATTGCCCTTATCAACTCCATCAAGAAGGCCCTCCTTCACGTGGGGTTTTCTTTCATTGAAGTCCTCTCTCCCTGTCCGACCCAGTTTGGGAGGAGGAATCGACTTGATCGACCAGAGGAGATGATTCAGGATCTCATACGGCAGTGTATCCTGAAGGAGGAGGCAGAGAGGTTGACAGAGGAGGAGTTGGAGGGAAGGATCATCACTGGGGAGTTTCTGTCATGTCAAAGATAACCCAGGTACTTTTGAGCGGTTATGGAGGTCAGGGGATCGTTTTGGCAGGTTTGCTTCTCGGTCAGGCAGGATCGATCGATGGGAAGCATGTGGCTGGATCGAGTTCCTATGGCGTCCAGGCTCGGGGATCAGGTTGTAAATCAGAAGTCGTCTTTTCCGATCGTTCCATCGACTTCCCTCATCTGACGATTGCAGATATCCTGGTCGTCATGTCCCAGGGAGCTTATGATGACTTCTATAGCGACGTCAAGGCAGATTCGGGGCTCATCTTCTATGATCAAGGCAAGGTAGTACCCAAGGAGAGCCTCAGGGTAAAGCAGATTGGGATACCTGCCACTGAATATGCCATTAAGAGGTTGAAGAACGGGCAAGTGGCCAGCATCATCCTCCTGGGGGCTCTCCTTGAGAACACGGATATTGTTACCATAAAAGCGATTCGGAAGGCGATCCATACCCATGTCAGTGAAAGGTTCTTACCTATAAACCTCAAGGCGCTCAGGATTGGAATGGAACTTGGGAGGCCAGACAATGGTTGAAGGAAGAACCCATAAGCCAGTTATCAAGACGGATGAATGTGAGACTTGTAATATCTGCCTTAGAGGTTGCCCTGCTGAGTTCATCCCTGAATATCGACAGGAAGAGGAGACCTTACGGGGCACCCTGTACAGGAAGAGGATTTTAGGGCCCGATCTCAAGGACAGAATTTTCCTTCCACCCTGTCAGGAGAGTTGCCCGATTCATCAGGATACGAGAGGCTATGTTAGCCTGATCGCCAAAGAGAGATTGAAAGAGGCCTTCGAATTAATCCGGGAAGTCAATCCCTTGCCAGCCGTGTGTGGATACATCTGCCACCATCCCTGTGAAGATGTCTGTTTGAGAACAGAAGCCGATCAGCCCATTCCCCTCAGGCTCCTAAAGAGGTTCATTGCGGAATATGAACGGGAAGGCGGGGTGATCTCACGGAAGGCTGAGAAGAAGAGACGTGAGAAGATTTTAGTGATCGGCTCTGGCCCTGCCGGTCTGGCTGCAGCCAACGATTTGAGCCTTATGGGATACGGGGTGACGATTGTTGAAGCACTCCCTGTCCTCGGAGGAATGCTTGCAGTCGGCATCCCGGAATTTCGACTTCCGAGGGGAATCCTACAAATGGAGATCGAAGGGATAAAGGCCCTGGGTGTCGAGATGAAAACAGGATGCCGTTTCCGTTTGGATGGAGATAGAAAAGACTTCAAAAAGCTTGGCTTTCAGGCAGCCTTCCTTTCCATTGGAGCCCACCGGAGTTTAAGGTTAAATATTCCAGGGGAAGAACTTCAGGGGGTTCTTCCTGGTGTGAAGTTCTTGAGGAAGGTCAATCTTGGGAAGGAAATAGAGATCGGAGGAAAGGTGGCTGTAGTCGGCGGAGGGAATGTGGCTATTGATGTGGCGCGCTCCGTATTACGTTTGGGTGCGAGACAGGTTCAACTGTTCTGTATTGAATCACGTGAAGAGATGCCTACAATCCCTGGAGAGGTGGAGGAATCCATTCAAGAAGGAATAAATATCCATCCCCTCGTCTCCCCTCTCAGGATTTTGGGGAAGAGAGGAAAGGCGATTGGAATGGAGCTTATCAGGTTAAGTTCAAGTCGTATAGATGGGAAGGGAAGGATAGAGTTGATCCCTATCAAGGGTTCCAATTTCAAGCTTGAAGCGGAGGTCATTATTACTGCCATTGGCCAAAGGGTGGAACGAAAATCATTAAATGGACTCGATATCAATCGAGACGGAACTGTTCGGGTCGATCCTGAAACGGGCGAGACCAGTATGAAAGGCGTCTTTGCGGGGGGAGATGTAGTGACAGGACCGGGTTGGGCCATTGATGCCATTGCTGCCGGAAAGAAAGGAGCGAAAGCAATTCATCAACACCTCAATGGCTGAAACTTTCTAATTCCAAATTTCAAAATCCCTGCCTACCGCAGGTAGGCAAATGTCAAATCAATGTCAAAATTCAAAAATAAAACTTCTTGACATTTGGGCTTTGGATTTGATTTGTCATTTGAACTTTGGAATTTGACATTTCAGAAGGGATAGGAATGGCTAAGGCGTGTGAGAAAAAAGCCGTAAGACGTCTCAAAAGGAGAACCCTTTCTCTCAAGAAGCGAAGAAAGGGATTCTCTCCGGTCGAATTTGGTCTTGGAAAAGAAGAGGCAATTAAAGAAGCCCAACGTTGCCTCGGCTTAAGGGAATGTGAATCGTGCGATATCTGTAGCTTCCTTTGTCCGGACCTCTGCATCACCCGGGATGAAAAGACAGGAGAGGTATTGATCGATCTGGACTATTGCAAAGGATGCGGGATCTGCGCCTCCGTCTGTCCAAAAGGGGCAATTGAAATGATGTTGGAAGAGGGGAGGGTTTCAAAGCCCGGAGAATATGAATCCTTATGAAGGGTATAAAGAAAATTTATGACCGCTTGGCGTAAGAGAGAGAGGGTCAGTGGTCGGAGAGTTGAGCTCGAACTCTTCCCTTCACTTCTCGGTTCACCACAGACTTTGGCCATCTTCCGGTGAGAACATCCGCGACATTCTTCGCCGTTCTTCGCTTTAATTCGCTGATCGATTCCTCTGAGTAGAAACTGACATGAGGAGAAAGGACGACGTTTTCCATCTTTAACAATAGACTTTGAGGATCGGGTGGTTCTTTCTCCAGGACATCCAACCCTGCGCCTGAGATATGACCTTCCTTGAGGGCCTGAATGAGTGCCGTTTCATCAACGATCGACCCCCGTGAGGTATTGATGAGAATGGGCCTCTTCTCCATTTTTTGTAATTCTTTCTCTCCGATCAAATGCCGGGTGGATTCATTCAATGGGCAGTGGATGGAAATGAAGTCTGATTTCTTCAAGACGGTATCGAAATCTGTCAATTCGGCACCCTCCCCGACCTTCTGAATGTAAGGGTCAAAGACAATCACCTTCACACCGAAGGCAGAAATTTTCTTCGCTACTTCTAGGCCAATTTTCCCGCATCCAATTAGACCCAAGGTCTTTCCATGAATTCGATAGATGGGAATTCCCAATCGAAAATCCCACTGGCCTGTTTTCACCTTCTGGTCAAAAAAGGCCGTTTTTCTTGTCAATGTGAGTATCATTGCAATGGTTTGGTTCGACACTTCATCCATACAATAGTCAGGCACGTTGGCAACGATGATTCCCAAATCCGTGGCTGC
>CAZEKS010000263.1:0-3934 GCA_964512795.1 uncultured Syntrophaceae bacterium | reverse complement strand
AGTGGTTCGTATCCCTGCTGATCAGATCGAGGTTCGGGAACCTCAGATTGAGTACGCAGTCTCTCCGAAGAAAAGAAAATAATTGGGACCTGTTCTCATATTCTATTTAAAAAACAGATAGATACAAATTAATTATCCAAAATTCGATATCATTCATAAAAAAGTTGGTCCAACCGATTAAAACGAAGATGGGGAGATGAGGGGATAAAGAGATGGGGAGATAGGGTGATAGAATCATTCATTGAGTAATTAAAATAAGAATAGATCGAGAGCGCATCCTCCTACGTCCCGCTTTGCGGGACTACGGAGGACAAGTAGAGTAATCGGGGACGGGTTCACATTTATGGGCAAAATTAAATCAAACAGGCACGAGACTGAATAGAAATAGGGGATGGGTTCGCATTGGTAAGTTAAAATGAAAAAGAAAGCATTAAGTGTTATTCTTCTTTTCCTTATTTTTGTTCTCATATCTCATTGTGCATCCCCGGTTTATGAGGAGAAGGTTCAAAAATCCCCCCCAGGACAGCCAGGCAAAGTTTTTTCAGGTACCGGGATAGCCTTAACCCTCCGTCATTTTCCCAATCATACACCTGATGATGTGCAGCAAATGTTTAGAATCGGGAGAGATTTGGGAGAATATGCGGCATTCATTTACCAGGGGAGTGATTCTAATTTGCATTTAGGTGAACCCCCGGCTATGCAGGGGGACTCACAGCGTTTGACATGAACAGGAGTATAAGACGAAGCCTGCAATCCGTGAACCGCTCAAAGTTACACGGATAAGTCAAAGAAGACAAAAGGCCGCCCAAGCCGATAAAGGGAGGGGAGGATGGGATATCCTATATTATTCCTGTCAAGAGAGAGTGAAGAGTGGACAGTCGTTCAAAGAATCTACCTTCCACTCTCCACTCTCGACTTCTTATTTTATGGTTTCCAACTTCCTCTTGGCTATTTCGGCCTGGTCCGAAAGGGGATATTTTTCGATCACCCGCTTAAACAAATTCCTGGCATTTGTTTTATCTCCAAGTTCCAAGAAGGCGAAGGCTTGTTTGAATAAAGCCGCAGGTATTTTGTCCCCTTCTGGGTATTTCACAACCGCCTTCTCATATTCTAAGATTGCTCTCTCAAAATCCTTTTTTAGATAGTAAGTCTCCCCGATCCAAAACTGGGCATTGTCAGAGAGCTCTGTGTTGGAATATTGTTTAAGGAAGGCTTCGAATTTCCTCCGGGCTCCTTCTAAGTCTCCCCTGTGGAAGGTCTCATAAGCATCTTTGTAGAGGTCTCCCATTCCTGTGGAAACCCCCTTGAGCTCGGAGAGAGTCTCTTTGGTTGAGGCCAACCTTTCCGACTCCGGCCTTGAAGCCGACGCCGCTATCCTTCCATCCAGCCCCTTGAGGCGATCCTCTATCTCCTTGAGTTTTTCCTCCTGCGTCTTTCTCTTTTCTTCTATGGTACGCAATCGGCCTTCCATCTCCTCTTTGAAAAGGTCCATCTCTTTTGAAGACCTTTTGAGAAGCTCTTGATATTCTCCAACACTGGTCGAAAAGGTTCGGATCTCGGATTGAAGATTTTCGAGCCGGAGAGAGAGATCAGCCTTCAGCTTTTGATTTTCCGTTTTCAGATCAGAGATTTCGTTCTTGGTGGAATTATTTTCCTTTTGGAGGCTATTGATTTGGGACTGGAGCACATCCAATCCCCTATCAAGAACGTGTACATCCCTGGTGCTCGCACATCCAAAAAGCAACAGTCCTATTAAAAAGATAATCGATCCTTTCATGCCATCACCTTTTCGCAAGATTTTTTCCTGAGGCAAGCTTTCCTCGGAGAGCTTCGAAACTCCCTGAGGAGTGCTCCATCTTATTATTTAGCCGTGACAAGGGTATGGGCCCTTCGGTTTTTTGCCCAGGCTTCTTCATTATGACCAGGATCTAACGGTTTTTCCTCTCCATAACTGATCGTAGAAATACGGACTGAGGCGACGCCTAATGAGACGAGGTAATTCTTCGCGCTGGTAGCCCGCCTTTCGCCAAGAGCAAGGTTGTATTCCACTGTTCCTCTTTCATCGCAATGTCCTTCGATTTGAATCTTGACATTAGTGTATTTGTTCAAAAGAGCTGCGTTTTCCTTAAGAATGGCTGCATCGACAGGACGGATGTCATATCGATCAAAGTCGAAGTGAATATCCTTGAGCAGAGAGCTTTCAAAAACTTCCCCTTCAATGCCAGGGGTTTTTGCTGCGACAATACTTTTTTCAAATTGTTCTTTGGCTTCGGTTTCCTTTTCTTTTGCACGCTCTGCTTCAGTCTTGACTGCTTCTTCTTTCTTGACGGATGGTTCTTCTTTCATAACTGTTTTTTTCGGGCAACCGATCATGATGAGTCCAAAACAGAGGATAAAAATGGTGATGATGAGACTTTTTTTAGTCATGGTAACCTCCCTTTGATGAATGATTTGGAAACTCATGTTCACCCCGTTAGAAATGGATCACTAATCAAGCTTAATTTCTTTACAGAAAGGGCAGGGATCAAAGCCCCGTCCTTTCTAACGCGGGGTTTACTCAAATCGCCTTGACCAGGCGGGGCTCGATTCACCTCCTCTCGATGGCGTTAAAGCTCTCTGATTGAATCCATTGGCATTCATAACGAAAATCTTTGATGCCCCTGTACGGTTGGAACTGAAAGCGATATAACGACCATCCGGGGACCAGCAAGGGTTTTCGTTATTCCCAGAATTGGACGTCAATCTCCTAAGTCCCGACCCATCCAATCCAATGGTAAAAATATGATAACGACCTTCTGCTCTTCCGCAGAAAGCGATCCGGTCGCCTTTAGGGGACCAGGAGGGATTGGTATTGTAACTGCCCTCAAAAGTCAGACGACGCACCTTGGACCCATCGTGCGCCATGATATAGATCTGTGGGGAACCGGATCGGTCTGAAACAAAGGCAATCCACTCGCCATCTGGAGACCATGTGGGCGAAGCCTCGTTGCCGTGCCCCTTCGTCAGTTTCCTTGGGTTCCCCCCATTCGTATCAATGAGGAAGATTTCTGACTTTCCTTCCATTCCCATCATGAGTGCGATCTTTTTTCCATCCGGTGACCAGGAGGGAGAGACGTTCAACCCCGGGTAGCGGGAGAGGAATTGAAGATTTTTCCCATCCAAATCAATCAGGTAGAGATCCGGATTTCGTTTGAGGTAAGAAGTAAAAGCGATTTTTTTACCATCTGGAGCCCAGGCCGGCGAAACGTTGATGGATTGGTTTCGAGTGATCTGTTTGACATTAGCGCCATCAAAATCAGCGATGTAAATCTCCTTGCTCGCCCCCTGAAGAACCGTATAGGCGATCTTTGTATTGTGAACCCCTTTCTCTCCTGTAATTTGAAGAACGACTTCATCGGCCATTCTGTGGACCGCGGATGGGAGGGTTTGTACAGGGCCTTCATACTGTTTCCCGACGATGTGGCTCTGTTCCACCAAATCAAACAGATGAAATTTCAGCTTGAAATTGAGACCATCGGGTTCCAAAAGGGTTTCTCCGGCCAAGAGGATTTCTCCCCCGGCAGGGACCCATTCTTGTAAGGAGGACGTGTTCGGGATCCCATCTTTTTCTCGTAGGGAAGGGGGAAGATGGTTGTAATTCATCACCTTGAAAAAACCAGAGAGGGTGAGATCGTTGGCCAGAATCTCATAGGCCTTTTCTGAGAAGGAAGAAGGGGTTTTGTCCAAAGATTTCCATTTAGCAAGGATGATAGGGATCTGGACAAAACTCGGAGCGTTGATATCGAGATAGATCCTTGCCTCAGCTAAGGGAGGTACGATGAAAATGATGATGAAGAAGATGAAGAAAAGGATGAGATATTTTTTCATCTTGTTGAATCCGAGGTCATTGGGTATTTCCATCCCGCTCTATTATTAAGACAATATTGGTTTCTAA
>CAZEKS010000262.1:0-3938 GCA_964512795.1 uncultured Syntrophaceae bacterium | reverse complement strand
GTCAAGATGGAGGTGGATGGGAAACTGATCCAGGAGGCGGGATTTGGCGATGGGCCGGTGGATGCCACCTTTAAGACGATCAAGAAGATCACCCGCACGAGGTCGAAGCTGCTTCAGTTCAGCATCAACGCCATCACCGGTGGGACAGAGGCCCAGGGAGAGGTGACCGTAAGGCTGGAAGAGAAAGGCCAAACAGTGATGGGCCAGGGCGCGGATACCGACGTGATCGTGGCCAGCGCCAAAGCCTATATCAATGCCCTGAACAAGATTGAATTCAAAAAGCAGAAGTTAATAGGACTGTTTTAATGGCCAAAACTCATCCGATGACGATTACAGAAAAGATACTGGCCTCCCATGCCAGGAAAAAAGAAGTCTCTCCCGGCGAGCTGGTCGAGGCTCGGGTCGATTTAGCCCTCGGCAATGATATCACTGCGCCCCTTGCCATCCAGGCCTTTGAGGAGATGGGCGCCAAAAAGGTATTCCATCGGGAGCGCGTTGTCCTGGTCCCTGATCACTTCACGCCTGCCAAAGACATTCTTTCTGCCGAACAATGTAAAGTCCTCAGAAATTTTGCAAAGGCCCATCGCCTCACCCATTATTTTGAAATCGGAGAGGCAGGGATCGAGCATGCCCTTCTCCCTGAGAAAGGACTGGTCCTGCCAGGGGATTTGGTGATCGGGGCGGACAGTCACACCTGTACCTATGGTGCGCTCGGGGCCTTTTCAACCGGAGTGGGCAGCACAGACCTCGCGGCTGTCATGGCGACGGGGAGGCTCTGGTTTAAAGTTCCAGAGAGTATCAAGTTCATCTTTTATGGGAAGCTGAATCCCTGGGTTTCTGGAAAGGATCTCATTCTCTTCACGATCGGGCAAATCGGCGTTGACGGAGCCCTCTACCAGGCGATGGAGTTCTGCGGAGAGACGATCAGAACACTGCCCATGGAGGGCCGATTCACAATGGCCAATATGGCGATTGAAGCCGGAGGAAAAAGCGGCATTTTTGATCCTGATCGGATTACCCTTCATTATATCAAGAATAGGGCCAAGAGACCTTACAAGCTCTACTACAGTGATCCTGATGCCAAATACAGAGAGGTGTATGAATACGATGCCTCAAAGATCAACCCGCAGGTCTCTCTCCCTCACATTCCTTCCAACGCCAAGGACGTAAGGAAGGTTGGAAAGATTGAGATCGATCAGGTGGTCATCGGTTCCTGCACCAATGGCCGTCTCGAAGACCTTCGTGTAGCCGCAAAGATTTTAAAAGGGAAAAAGATCGCCCCATCGTTGAGACTGATCATCATTCCCGCCACTCAAGAGATCTACCGCCAGGCCTTGAAGGAAGGACTCTTTGAAATATTTCTTTCGGCAGGCGCTGTGATCAGCCCGCCCACGTGTGGCCCTTGTCTTGGAGGCTATATGGGTGTCTTGGCAGAAGGGGAGAGGTCATTGGCCACCACCAACCGCAATTTCCGCGGAAGGATGGGCCATGCCCAGAGTGAGGTCTATCTCGCAAGTCCTGCGGTGGCCGCCGCCAGCGCAGTCAAAGGAAGAATCTGTCATCCTGAAGAAGTGGTTAAAAAAGGATTCAAGGGGTCCAGGGGTCAAAAAGTAAGCAGTAGGCAGAAGGCAGTACGCAGAAACACTTGAACTCTACTTAAAGGAAAACAATGAAACTTGAAGGAAGAGTCTGGAAATTCGGATCGGATGTGGATACGGATGCGATCATCCCTGCCCGTTACCTCAATCAGACGGATGCGGGAGAATTAGCCAAGCATGCGATGGAGGATGAGCGGCCTGAGTTTAAGAAAGAGGTCAAACAAGGCGATGTCCTGGTAGCCGAAAAAAATTTTGGCTGCGGCTCATCCCGGGAGCATGCTCCCCTTGCCTTGAAGGCAGCCGGAATCTCGTGCATCATCGCAGAGAGTTTCGCTCGCATCTTCTACCGAAATGGATTTAACCAGGGACTCCCCCTCCTCGAATCTTTAGAGGCGTCGAAGGCGATACAGGACGGGGACCAGATTCAAATCGATCTGACGACCGGAGAGATCTTCGACCTGACACAACAGAAGAAGTTCTTTGCAAAACCCATCCCGCCATTTATGCAGGAATTGATTGAGGACGGGGGTTTGATCCCGCATCTTCGAAAAAAGGGCTGAAGGGGAAGGGGTAAAGTGAATTTGTGAGGTTACTATGATCGAGAAGGTGGTGCGGAAGAGAAACCTGAAAGACTTCTCGGAAATCGAGGAGAATCTTGGTTACTGGCTTTCCAGGACTGCAGAGGAACGCGTCTCTGTGGTTGAGATCTTGAGGAAACAGCTTCATGGAAGTTCAGCAAGACTTCAGAGATCTGCTCGCGTTATTCAACGCTCACAAAGTTGACTATATCATAGTCGGCGCGCACGCACTCGCGTACCACGGAGCTCCACGGTACACCGGAGATATGGATATCCTTGTGCGTCCTGATCCGGAGAACGCCCGACGTATTCTCAGCGCACTTAATAAGTTCGGTTTTGGTTCTCTTGGTGTAACTGTTGAGGACTTGGCACTTCCTGACAAGGTAGTGCAACTCGGCATCACACCGGTCCGCGTAGACATTATTACTTCGATCACTGGAGTCTCATGGGAAGATGCATTGGCAGGTCGAGTAGCAGGAACTTACGGAGGTCTTAAGGTATATTACATTGGAAAAAAGGAATTTATTCTGAACAAGCGTGCCATCGGGAGAAAGAAAGATCTTGCGGACCTGGAGGCAATGGGAGAAGATTAAATCTGGCGCCTAAGAGCCGCCTCTGATTAGAGCCACGAAAGGCGAAAACAATATCAAACAGAAGAAAAAATTTTAACTTTCCTTCTCCGATAGCCCACCAGGATAAAGTCGTCTTTTTCTCTTTCCTCTATCCTCTTTAATCCAAGCTCCAGCAGTATATTTCTTTTCTCCTCGTCTCTTTTTACATGCTTTCGATATCTTTTCATCCCTAACTGTTCTCTTAACAGAAGAAATTCAACAGGGGACCCTTCTTCATACTTTTTTACTCTCCGCTTCATAAGCCAACCTTTTTCTTCAATTCAAGAATTTATGACAACGTATCATTTTTTGAATTATTTCCAATATTTCTTGAGTTTCCATGCTAATCTATTTTAACAATTCAATTAAATTCTTACAAGAAAAAGATATTTTCTCCCAAATTTACCTCTTGACAATACCCCCCTTTTCTCCTATTTATTTATAACTAGATACAAAGCGGTATCTAAAGAACGGGGGTGTTCAAAAGGCACCCCACTTTTTTATAAATACGGAATCCTAAATCCGAAATTCGAAACAAGCACAAATGTTCAAAATCTAAATGATCCAAACATATCGAAAGCATTAAATCTTTAGTGTGGGTCATTTGAAAATTCGAATTTTGAATTTGTTTGGGATTTGGGTATTGGAATTTATAATTTTAATGTGTAATATTATCCTAAGAATGGAGTAGAAGTAACGGGAGGCGCCCATGAAAAAGGAAAAATACAATGTGGCTGTGGTGGGGGCCACCGGTGCGGTGGGAAATGAAATGATCGCTACGTTGGAGCAGAGAAACTTTCCAGTAGATAAGTTGAAGCTTCTCGCCTCCACACGGGGGGCAGGCACGAGATTGGAGTTTAAAGGAGAGCCTTACACGGTAGAGGTGCTTAACGAAAACTCCTTTGCCGGAGTCGATATCGGCCTCTTCTCTGCAGGAGGTTCGATAAGCGAAAAGTTTGTACCCATCGCTGGAAAAGCGGGCTGTGTGGTGATTGACAATACCAGCGCCTTTCGGATGGACCCTGAAGTCCCTCTGGTGGTCCCGGAAGTCAACGCCCATGCTATTGCTCAATATCCGAAAAAGAATATTATCGCCAACCCCAACTGTTCAACCATTCAGATGGTGGTCGTCCTGAAGCCCATTCACGATG
>CAZEKS010000261.1:0-3942 GCA_964512795.1 uncultured Syntrophaceae bacterium | reverse complement strand
CCGTTGTAGATACAAGAGAGGCTCATCCTTTTCCCCTTTGGTTCGATTTTTTCTGATTTATTCATTATTTCTTTGTGACCAGAATAAGTTTTCTGCCACACTCGCCGCAGCGCTTTGAATAGATAGCATTTTCTGTCCGGCAATGCCTACAGATAATTAATTTATTTAGCGAAATAGTGTTTATTAAGTGGAAGACCATATAGGTAATCAATGCAGAAAAGGTCCACACGGCGACAAATATCCAGGTCAGCTCAGTGATGATAAATTTCTGAATCAAAAAAGACACAAGGTAAGAAAAGGTTGTTCCTGATAAGAATAAGGCTAAGAATATTTTAGTAAATCGTCTCCCCTTGAACCACATGTAAGGCACGGTAAAACCTGCCAGGGATATGAGAAAGGACGTAATACACCAGGTTTGAAATTGATCTCTAAAACTGATTAATAAAGCCCTTAATGTTTTCAACATTCCTTCGAAGTCAACTCTTAGCTCTACAAGCGATGCAGATTCATTCTCAAAGTAACTGAATAGGGGTAACAACTTTTCCAGGAAAAAGAACCATAGGTAAACCGTCCCTATGATGAGGGCGATTCCGAGGGTGATGTATAAGATGTTCTCAAGGTATTTACCCCGTTAGAAATAATGCCCCGCTGGAATTTCTAACGGGGTTTATTTCGGGAAAACATCAGACCTGCCCCTCATTTTTCTCTTCTTTCTTCTCAAAGGGTTCTATGTGAACCACAACATCGGTCACCCCTCGGAAATCCCTTTTAACCTTGTTCTCAATGGCATAAGAGAGGTGATGGGCTCGGTGTACATCCATCTCTGGATCGACGAGGACATGAAAATCGATGTGGATATCGTCACCACGACCTCTGCTTCGAATTTGATGGCATTCTTTAACGCCTCTTATGGAAAGGACCACTCTCTTGATCTCTTCGATTGGAATGGCGACTCCGTCGCTGAGAACCCGAGAGCTCTCCCTTAAAATTTCAATGGCCGCATAGGCAATGAAGCCTGAAATCACTAAAGAGGCAATCGGGTCGAGAATGGGATACCCTAATTTAACACCGATGAGAGTAACGATCACTGAGGAGGAAGTCAGGATATCTGCCCGGGTATGCAAGGCATCTGAGACGAGGATATCACTCTTTAAGACGATTCCCATTTTGTTCTCATAGATCATCACAGCGATGTTGATGGCTAAGGTGATCCCCATTACTAAAAAACTGCTCACATTGACCTGTGGAACAATGGGCTGGAGGAAACGAAGGATTCCCTCTCTCACCACATTGAAGCATACGAGAAAAAGAAGGATGGAGATACCGACAGAGGTAAGTGTTTCAAACTTCTTATGGCCATAGGGATGGGTTTCATCGATGGGTCGTGAAGCAATCCAGATTCCAATGAGGCCGATGATATTAGAAGACCCATCCGAAAAAGAATGGAACCCATCCGCGGTCATGCTGGCAGAACGAGTCACCCAACCGTAGAAGAGTTTTGCCGCAGCCACTCCCCAATTCAAAAAAAGGACATAAATCAAGACTCGCCGTATCTTAAGATATCGTTCTTCAGGGCTCAATTTGCTTTCGACCTTTTCAGCAGTCATCCTATTTGATTAGAAAATACCAAACGAATTGAGCGAATGGAAGCGAATTAACCGAATTTTTACCTCTTGAAATGGAATACCGAATGGTGCTAATGATAGCGCATGAAAAAACTTCAACCCGGTGACGAGATCGTCAAGGTCGACGAAGAATTAGGAATTGCCTGGATCCTGCTTCCTCCTGATACCAGTATGGGAGGATTCAGGGGCATCTCTCCCCGGATCATGGATGAAAAGAAATTTACTGCCGCAAAGAAGAATTCAGAAAAAGGAAAAGGTTAAGGGACCTTTTAAGATTGATCGTTAATGTTTTATCCGCTCCTCTTTCTTTTTCTCTTGGGCCCAACTGTCTAAGATACTACCATGAATAATAATACCGTTGGGGTCAGTACCGATGGCTTTGAGATAACAGTGTTCTGCTTTTGCTGATTCTCCTATTTGTTCGTAACACTCCCCCATCAGGTTAAGGGCATCTTTGAAGGTCGGCAAAAATTGGATGACCTCTTCCAGGGTGTTAATGGCTGCATGATATCGTTGCAATCTCCAAAAACACATGGCCAGCCAATAGTGACCTTGGTAGTGCTTTGGGTTCACTCGGATCACCTTTTCATAATAGGGGATGGCGGTCTCAAACAAGCCTCGGCGATAATAAAGCCCCCCGAGATTTAAAAAAACGGGAATGCTGTTCGGATCCCTCCTCAATATTTCTTTATAGACCCTGACCGCCCTCCTTAAAAAATTGGCCCGGTCATAGGCATTGGCCTTCCCAAAAAGATAATTGGTCCTAATCTCCCCCAAGGAAAGGTCTTCCCAAACCAGATCCTTGAGAAATATCCAAAGGATAGGAATCATATAGATGGCATATTTAAATAATCTCATAGTTGATGATCTTTCCTAAATCCGAAACTCGAATATCGCGCGAAGCATTCCGCAGGAATCAATCTTAAACAATTTCGAAATTCAAATGACCAAATTCTCTAAACTTGATTAATCTTTTCGTTTTGGAAATTCTAATTTCGAACATTTGAACTTGGGTTTCGAAATTCGAATTTCGCGCTTCGGATTTATAATAACTAATTATACATGAAAACGGAAATGAACGATATCTCCATCTCGGATTAAATAATCTTTCCCCTCAGAACGGAGAAGTCCTTTTTCTCTCGCTATATGCTCAGAGCCACAGGCTATGAAATCAGAAAAGGAAATGACCTCTGCACGAATAAATCCTCTTTCCATATCACTGTGGATCTTCCCTGCGGCCTTGGGAGCTGGCATCCCGCTTGAAACGGTCCAAGCTCTGAGTTCAGAACTAACCGTTGTGTAAAACGTGACCAACGATAGGGTCTCATATCCAACTTGAACTAATCGTTCTAAGCTTGAACCCTCCAGACCCAACTCTCTTCTGAATTCCTCCCTCTCCTCCTCCTTCAATTCCCCAAGCTCTGCCTCCAGATCACCACAGATGACGACCACTTTATTCCCCTCTCTTTGCGCCCACTCCGTGATGAGGTTTAAACAGAGACCCTCTCCTTTGAGCTCTTTTTGATCAACGTTGGCGATATAAAAAACAGGTTTTGCCGTGAGAAGTTGGAGATCCAAAAAGATCGATTCTTTTTCTCCTGTCAGGTGGAGGTCCCCCGCTCTACGGCCCTGGTTTAAAAAGGATTGGGCATCTCGGTAGACCTCCAACTCCAAGGCGGCCTCCTTGGCCCCTACCCGATGCATCTTCTCTGTCTTCGCCATTCTCCTTTCTAAGGACTGAAGGTCAGCTAAAATGAGTTCGGTATGGATGACTTCAATATCCCTCACTGGATCAATCGAACCGAAGTCATGCGCCACGTTTTCATTCTTGAAGCAACGAACCGTGTGGGCAATCGCATCCACATTTCGTATGTGATCCAGAAACTGGTTCCCCAGTCCCTCCCCCTTACTGGCTCCTTTGACCAATCCAGCAATATCGAAAAATTCGAGGGTGGTGTGAATCATTTTTTTAGGATGGATCAACTTGGCAATAGTTTCCAGCCTCTTATCCGGAACGGGAACAACGCCTATATTCGGGTCGATCGTACAGAATCGGTAACTCGCCACCTCTGCGCCAGCTGCAGTCAGGGCATTGAATATCGTGGACTTCCCAACATTTGGAAGACCGACAATCCCGCATCGAAAACCCATTCATTCCCCCTGTTGTGACAATTTAAATCCTAAATTCGAATATCGCGCGTAGCATTCCGCAGGAATCAATCCGAAACAAGCTCGAAATTCAAATCACCAAATTCTCGAAGCAACATTTGGTTTTCTCTGTTTGGTACATTTAGATTTTGGACATTTGAATTTGTTT
>CAZEKS010000260.1:0-3962 GCA_964512795.1 uncultured Syntrophaceae bacterium | reverse complement strand
GGTGTAACCTCCCCCTTTGAAAAAGGGGGATTGAGGGGGATTTTCATGGTTCGAGGGTGACGTAGCTGTCATGAAAGATTTCTGAAAAATTTTTCCTTATCCTGTTTCTTCGGTATCTTTTTTCTTCTTCTCTGTCTCTTTTCCCTCACCATACTGCATCATCTTCTTCATCATGGCCCAGCAGTTGGCCATACCCTTTTCATCTGTGCAACAGCCCTTCATCATTTCAAGCATTTTCTCAAATTTCTCGTTATCCATGGTCTTTTTCCTCCTTATGGATTGTTGACCGGCAAGTGCCCCGTCCCGCCAAAGCGGGATAGGCGGGGTCCCTGCCTACCGGCAGGCAGGAAGGGGCACAATTAAAAAGATATTTCCTTTGCTCGCATCCCTCTCGCCACTGCGTGCCCGAGAAGCACTGGCGTGCCGGTCCCGTCCTGACGGGATGGCCGGGGAGCTTCACTTTTATGAATCTTTACCTATATAGACGGAAAAGAGACTGGAAAGGTTACATGGAGGTTTGCTTAGGTTGTATTTGAACCAAACCTCTGTTTTAGTTTTTCTTGACATGGATGGGCTGTGGGTTTATCCTGTGTGAGATTTCGGGGTAAAAGCCGCTAACGGCTTCTCCATTAAATCCTTTTTACGAAAGATGGAGGGCAGTGTGATGAAGTTATCTTTTAAGAGTTTTCTTCCCTTGTTGATTGGATCGGGAATTGCCTTGATCGTCTATTTTGCGGTGGGATGGTGGGGATTTCTCTTTTTGGGGTTTTGGATTGGTGGATGGATCACCGTGGGAGCTCTTCTCGCCTCCTCTCAGAAGGGGTTGAAACGTGACCTGGGCAGAAGAATCTCTATTCTTGTTATCGGTTTAACTCTCATGATCTTTCTTGGAGTGATTGAGCACGAAAATCTCCAGATCGAAGAGAATATTTTTTACCTTGCCTACTTTCTTTCTGGGGGTGCTTTCACTCGTGTCCTCATCCACTATTCGGCCGCTAAGGTTTTCGGCCCTCTTCTCTTTCGCAGGGGATTTTGTGGATGGGCCTGCTGGACTGCAGGAATATTGGATTGGTTGCCGATGAAGCGCAATGATACTATTCCTAAAAGATGGACCTATCTCCGTTGGCCGGTGCTCGCCGTCTCTCTGCTCATCCCTCTCGTTCTCCTTTGGACTGGCTATGATTACATGACGCTTCACATTGATAAAGCCTATGGTAAGTGGGGACAATTTCGCTGGTTTGTTGTGAGCAATGCCCTCTATTTTACAGGTGCGATCGCTCTTGCCTACCTGTTCCATAAAAAGAGGGCGTTCTGTTTGGTACTCTGTCCAGTTTCTCTGATCATGAAGGCTCCTTCCTTCATTGGCCGGATAAGAAGAAAACCTTCTGGAGAAAAATGCACGGAGTGTGGCGCATGTAACAAGGCCTGCTTGATGGATATTGATGTAATGGGCTATATCGTGGGAGGAGAAAAGGTTAACTCGACCGAATGTATCCTTTGTAACCGCTGTAAAAATGTCTGTCCTGTTAATGCTATCGCTTAATGATAGTAGCTTATTTCATTCACCGCCTAAAACATTAGTATCGTTCAGGACACCTTCATTTCTCTTTTCTCTCAGATATCTCGTGGTCACATGTTTTTCTTGACATGGATTGTTGGTGGGTTTATCCTGAGGAAAATCTCAGGGTAAAAGACGCTAAGGGAGGGGGGTGGAGGACTTAAGGTAGGATATGGAACCCCTGCTCTTTAAAATGGGGATCAAAGGCAAAGGCTGTCCTGATTTCTAAAGTACGCATCATCTCGAAACTGACGCAATCAACGAGGCTAAGATTCCGCCTCGACGCTGAAAGAAGGGCGCTAACGCCGGATCGATGTAATTCTGGGGCAACAAATTCAATATTTACTAAAGGCAAAATGTCATTTTGGAATCCCCTTACGGCCTCAATGCCCAGCCGATGCTGGATAAGAGAAAATATCTCCACGAGAATATAGTTACTCGTAATGAAGGCGTTTTCATTCTTTAGCAAATTGGTCCACACATCCTTTGCCTTTCGATGATTCGCATCATCCCTATCGAGCAAAGCATAGAAGGCCGAGGTATCAATAAAGGCTCTCATTTGTTATAGGCTTCCGTAAGATAGAGATCATGTTTGTTAGAAACGTCACGTTTTCCAGAGCCGAACTTTCCAACGATCTCCATCGCCCTTTTATGTCTTTCTTCGACGTTCATGACGGTGCTTGACTTGATGACCGTGTCGACGGCTTTCCTGATGAGCTCTGCGACGGATAAATGTCGAGACTGGGCTATCTTCTTAAGCGCCTTGGCTTGGTCCTCAGTCAGTTGTATCTGTGTCCTGACCATGAATACCTCCCATGTTATCACTTTTGATTAAATGATAACAAAAGAGGCCAAACCTGTCAATCAAAAGGAAAAAGTGGTTGTTGCACATCCATCTTCCTCGACCTTCTTATCCTGCCTCCGGTGAAGTTCTTGAGAAGGTATGCCTAAGTTGCATTTGAATCGAGGTCCAAGATTTTCTGTAGTCAATAATCAAGTCCCCAGGGGCTTAAAGAACCTCACTTTTTGGGTTTTTCTTCACTCATCAATCTTTTTGCCACTGAAATCAATTCCCCCATCTAACTAAAAAACTTTTCCTAACCAGGGAACTTTTTTCTGTCCCGGTTGTCTATTAAATCAAGAGACACTCAAAAAGGAGGTAACGTTATGAGACGAATTGCTTTCATTGCGGTATTGTTTATCAGTTTGGTCACTCCGACACTGGGATGTGCGCATTTGGGGAAGACCGATGTAGTCGATGTGCGGATTGTTTCGGATAAGGGGGAGGCGTTTCCGAAATACAAAACCTTTCTGCGTGGCCATCAGGAAGGGGAGTATTACTATATGGAAGCAGTCAAGGGACAGAGATACTCTATTCAGGTTACAAATAAATCAGACAGGCGTATCGGCGTCGTCATCGCAGTGGATGGAAGAAACCTCATTGACGGCAAGAAATCAAATCTCCTCCGGAATGAAAAGATGTATATCATCGGGCCTTATGATACCAATACCTTTGAAGGTTGGCGAACAGGCATGGACAGGACCAACAGATTCTACTTTAGCGAGTAGTCCGGTTCCTATGCCGAAAAAGTATTTGCCGATGCTTCGGCCATGGGGACCATTGCGCTTGCTGTCTATAAAGAAAAGATACCCGAAATCGCCCCATACTTCGATATGTCATTTCAAAAGAAGGAAGCACCTGCGGCAGGTGCACCTTCAGCCTCAAGTGAGAGTCGTGCCGTCGGCAAACATAAACAGAAAGAGAGCGAGCAGCCTGGTACCGGATTTGGAGAAACAACCTACTCTCCTGCCTACGTGGTCCAATTTGATCCTGAGCATACCATCGCGGAAAAAATCGTTCTGAAATACGAGTGGCGATCAGAGCTTTGCCGGAAAGGAATCATCTCATGCGGTCCGAAAAACAGATTCTGGCCTGATGATTTGGAATTTGCTCCGATTCCAAAGGACTTTAAGGGATGATGGAGTGAACTCGTTCAGATACATATGAGACAGAAATGAATTAAAATAGAGTGGTAAATGAGATAAAAAAGCATAGAATAGCTTCCCAAACCTCTTATTTAGTAAAAAGGGGGGTAATCCCTCAGTTGTGGGAGGAATTTTTATAATAATGTAGCACCCTCATTTATTGAGGGCGGAGTCCGTCGGCAATAAATGCCGACGCTACGAGAAAAAAGGATAACTGCATAACCAATAATTACCCATAACTAAGGGATTACGTATCTACTTTCCATTTTTCTTGACATGGGTTGGTGGTGGGTTTATCCTGAGGAAAGTCTCAGAGCGAAAGACCTGATAGGAGAGGGGTTGCGTAATTCAACATAATCAACAACGTTATATATATCTGGAGAGCAAGGGTAGACTCCCAACGGTAAAATAGAAAAAA
>CAZEKS010000259.1:0-3976 GCA_964512795.1 uncultured Syntrophaceae bacterium | reverse complement strand
ATCTCTTTTACTGTCGATTACGGCATCACCTATCTCTTGTTTCTGGACCGTCCCCATGAAACCCACGGACTGGAAGCGACCAAAGAAGTCTGGCCCCTGGGGCTTCTGGCCATGCTGACCACCGCAGTCAGCTTTGCCTTTCTTGCCGTCACCGGCTTTACCGCCCTGGCGCAGATCGGGGAGTTTACCGCCTTCGGCGTCCTTTTTACCTATATCTTTGTGCATGTGATCTATCCCGTGATCTTTCCTACCATGCCGCCGGCAAGAGGCAAAAGCCTGCTGCCCTTGCAGCGTTTTACCAACTGGATCACAACAGCCGCAGGCAAAAAGAAGGCTTATGCGGCCGCCGGTTTGGCCATGGTCATGCTTTTTTATGCAAACCCAGTGTTTCGTGTAGATCTTAATACGATGAATTCGGTCAGCAAGGAGACCCTGGCGGCGGAAAAACTTTTGGCTGACGTTTGGGGAAACCTCTTCAACAGAATCTACGTGATGGTGGAAGGCCAGGATGTTAAAGAGTTACAGCAGAAAGGCGATCGCCTGGCGACACTTCTCGATCAGGATATCAGAACCAACACACTTGTTTCTGCCTTCGTGCCATCCATAATCTTTCCCGGCGAACAGCGGGCAGAGCAGAATTTTTCTGCCTGGCAAGCCTTCTGGCAACCGGAGAGGAAAGCGGCCCTCCGGGAAGCCTTGAAACGTGCTTCAATCGAACTGGGTTTTGCGCCCGATGCCTTCGCACCCTTCTTAACCCTCGTGGAGACAAAAGATAAGCCAGCCATCTCAATTCCCCAATCCTTTTTTGGCCTGCTTGGGATATCAAAGAGCCGTGACCGCTCAACCTGGGTCCAAGTATCCACCCTCACTCCGGGGCCCGCGTACCGGGGGGAATCTTTTTACCAAAGGTTCAGGTCCACAGGCCTGATTAGAATATTTGATCCTGCCTTGTTCAGTCAGAGACTCGCGGATGTGCTGCTTTCCAGCTTCATGAAAATGGCCCTGATCGTGGGAGTCATGACCGTACTTGTTGCCTTCCTTTATCTCGTGGATTGGCAGTTGACATTGATTGGCATTCTGCCAACGCTGTTCGCACTGATATGCACGATGGGGACGCTCAACCTGCTCGGGGAGCCATTGGGCATTTCCACACTCATGGTCGCTGTGGTGGTTATTGGCATGGGATCGGATTATGCTTTTTACCTCGTTCGTTCCTATCAGCGCTACATGGATGAGGATCACCCTTCTCTGGGTTTGATCCGTCTGTCGGTTTTTCTTTGTTTTGCCACAACGTTCATGGGTTTTGGTGCTCTGGCTGTGTCAGGTCATGCTTTGTTGAAGAATGCAGGCATCGCTTTGGCACTGGGCATCGGGTATTCTTTTATTGGTGCAGTCACCATCACACCGCCGCTTTTGAAACATGTTTTTGTGCCGATCCGATGGTCTCATGAAGAGACCGTCCCGGGTTCGAGGCAACATCGGTTGCGGGCGATCGAGCGCTACCGGCACATGGAGCCCTATCCACGGCTTTTTGCCCGGTTCAAGGTGCTACTGGATCCTATGTTTCCCCGACTTGCAAGTTTTCTCGACCCGCCCCGTCATGTGATCGACATCGGATGTGGCTACGGGGTCCCAGCGGTCTGGCTGCTATCCTTGTTTCCCCAGGCAAAGGTTTATGGTCTCGACCCCGACCGCAGACGTGTTGCGATTGCAGGCCGGGCTTTCGGTGACCGGGGGTCTGCTGCCGTTGGAAAAGCGCCTGATCTGCCTGCGGGTTGCCCGGATCAGGTGGATACGGCGTTGATGCTCGATATGATTCATCTGATTTCCGACGATGAGTTGAGGGTCACGCTTCAGCGGCTTTATGATAAAATCGTGCCACGAGGAAAACTGATCCTGCGAACAACCGTCCCCTCTCGGAAGCCCATCCCCTGGCTGCGCCGAATTGAAGAATGGCGGCTTAAGGCGCTGTCTCTCACACCGCATTTTCGATCCAGCGAAGAGGTAACGGCTCTACTATCCGAAACCGGTTTCATGGTTGAGCTCAAAGAGCCAACTGCCATGGACCGTGAAGAAACATGGTTTATCTGTCGGCGAGCCAGGCGGGAACATATCCTTTAATCGATAAATGGTTTGCGTCAACAGGTCAATTAGCAAACCCGATCTTCTCGACTTCCACCGTATCATAATCAATAGAGACTTTCAATCAGATGAATGTTTCAACAAGAACCTGCTGAGGTCAATGCCGGTAAATTATGTTTTGCCTGTTACACATCTCTGATGAATCTGTTATAATCCATTGGCATTTTGTCATTCCAACCCTTTTAACTTTTTTGAGGGAGAAATATGGGAAGCGCTAATTCATACGATGTCATCGTCATCGGGGCCGGAATGGGAGGATTGACGGCGGCCGCTTTCTTGGGGAAGAAGGGATTGAAGACCCTTCTCCTCGAAAAAGAGGATCAGGTGGGAGGTTATGTCGTCTCCTTCAAAAGGCATGGGTTCATCTTCGATGCAACAGGCGCCTTTGTCGGAGGATGTCATGAGGGCGGAGAACTTCATCAAATCCTTAATGAGATCGGTGCACATGGGGAGATTGAATTTATTCCTATCCAGCACGTCCGAAATATCTATCCTGGATTTGAGGTTCAACTCCGCCCGGGTGGATCTCATTCCTATACCGATGCGCTCTTCGACCTCTTTCCCCAAGAGGAGAAAGGGTTGAAAACCTATCTCTCTCTGGTCGAACGAATTGGGGAGGAAATAAAATCATACTCGGAAATAACGACGCTCCAGAAGATCTTCTTCCCCTTCTATTTCCGAAATCTGGTTCGGTTCTCTCGATCCAGTCACCAGTCGATTCTTGATCATCTTTTCAGGGGGACGGAGATCAAGATGGCTCTCCATTCTCTTCCGGTCACCGAGCCTCCTTCGAGGCTCTCTTTTCTCTTTCTCGCCGTCATGATTAACAAAGCCTTGATGGAAGGTGTTTTTTATCCAAAGGGTGGAATGGGAAAAATTTCAGAAGCTATGGCCAACGCTTTTCTCCGTTCTGGCGGGGAGATTCATCTTCAAACAGAGGCAGATCAAATTCTGATCAAAAATGGTAGGGTCGAAGGGGTGCTGACAAAGAATGGAGAAATATTTCAAGCCCCATTGGTCATCTCCAATATCAATCCGAATCTTTCAGTCAAGATGCTTCCCCTTGAATTTCGAAAACTTTTTGCGAAAAAGTGGGGCCGCCTCGAATATTCACTCTCCTGCTTTATCCTCTATGTCGCCACCGATTTGGATCTAAGAAGAATGGGTCTTCCCTATTTTACTTATCTCCGTTTTCTATCCGATTTAGAGGAAGAGGATCGGATATTGCGAAGGGGTGAAATTCCCCAAAACCCGACCATGATGGTGTCCATCCCCACGACGTTGGATCCTTCGTTGGCTCCTCCTGGACAACACATTTTGAGTGTTCTGATCCATGTTCCTTATCATTATCAAGGGAAATGGGGAGGAGGGGATGTTGAAAAATATCGCCATATCAAAGAAGATTTTTCCCAGAAAATCCTCCACCAATTGGAATCAAAGTTGATCCCTGGCCTGAGAGACCATCTCCTCTTTTATGAAGCCGCTACCCCGTTGACCTTAGAGCGATATACTGGAAATGAAATGGGTGCGATGTACGGCCTGGCCTCCACACCACAGCAGGTCGGGAATTTAAGACCTCCCCATCAGACCCCTATCCCGGGCCTCTTTCAGGTCGGCCACTATACCCGGCCCTCTCACGGCATTGTGGGCGCAAGTCTTTCGGGTTTCATTGCCGCCAGAATCATCCTCAAAAAGCTGCATCGAGCATGGCGTTAAAAATTTCGGCTCATCGTGGAAGTGAATGGGTAGAACGTTTTCAAAAATGAATATACTCCTTGTAACTCCCCCTTTAGTAAAGGGGGGTAAGGGGGGATTTGAAAAGGTTTAATCTCAT
>CAZEKS010000258.1:0-3978 GCA_964512795.1 uncultured Syntrophaceae bacterium | reverse complement strand
CGGCTGGGTTGTGGGGAACAAAAGGACAGATCAACTATAGTTCAGCAAAAGGAGGGATCATCGCTCTGACCAAGTCGGCTGCACGGGAATTGGCTGGTTATGGGGTTACGGTGAATGTGGTCCAGCCGGGATATGTAAGTACTGAGATGACCGAAAAGATCCGAACAGACCCAAAGCTGAAAGAGATTTATACGGGAAGGATTTTGTTGGGTCGATTTGCGGAAGCAGAAGAGGTAGCCCTCACCTTCGTCTTCTTGGCATCCGACGAGGCGAACTATATTACCGGCCAACTCCTCTGTGTGGATGGCGGACTCGGAATGACCTAATTAAGGCAAAGTTCAGAGTTCGGAGTTTAGAGTTAAGAGTTCAAAATGCAAAATTTATAATCTAAAATCTTAGATTTGAGAAAGGAGGAATGCGAATAAAGCACGAAGCACGAAATCCAAAATTCGAAACAATATTGAAAATTCGAATGCAAATGTTCAAAACGAAAAAAGTTTCGGAATTTAGAAATTGAGATTTAAGAATTGTTTCGTATTTCGATATTCGAATTTTAGAAAGAAAGGGGTGAAGTAAATGGCAACAATACCTGATAAGATTGAAACTTGGCAAATGGTTCAGCCGACGTCAAAAGATAAAGAGACTGGAGAGGTGAAGCCCGGTAAGTTAGCCAAGGCTTCCATTCCAGTTCCATCCTTGGCCCCAGATGACGTGTTGGTGAAGGTGGCGGGATGCGGGGTCTGTCATACCGATCTCGGTTATTTTTACGATGGCGTGCCGACCGTACAAAAACCACCTTTAACTCTCGGACATGAGATCAGCGGGACAGTGGTCGCTGGAGATGAGAAATGGATTGGGAAGGAAGTGATCATCCCGGCCGTGATGCCTTGCCGTAAATGCCTCCTCTGTAAAACTGGGAGAGGAAATCGTTGTTTAGTTCAGAAGATGCCTGGAAACAGCTTGGGCGTTTACGGTGGATTTTCAAGCCACATTCCCGTGCCTTCCATTGACCTCTGCGAGGTAAGAAACCGCGGAAGTATTCCTCTGGAACAGTTAGCAGTTGTCGCTGATGCTGTGACCACACCCTACCAGGCAGCCAAGAGAGCAGACCTTCAGCCAGGAGATCATGTCATCATCATCGGGGTGACTGGAGGCGTGGGTGTTTATATGGCTCAGACGGCAAAGGCTCTGGGTGCGAAGGCGGTCATTGGCATTGCAAGAAATCCCGAAAAATTGCAAAGGGCCTTAAAATACGGGGCTGATTTTGTAATCAGTTCTCAAGACAAGGCCATCAAGGATCTCCGAAATGAATTTCGAGATATCTGCAAAAAGAATGGTTTGGAGGCTGGTTTTGGCTGGAAGATTTTTGAGGTAACCGGAACCAAGGCGGGACAGGAAATTGCTCTTGAGATGCTCTCCTTTACCGGAAAGTTGGTTTTAATTGGATTCGGAATGGCCAAGAATGAATACAGCATGTCTCGGCTCATGGCCTTTGATGCAGAGATGATCGGAACATGGGGATGTCTGCCCGAGTATTATCCCATTGTGCTGGGTATGGTCCTTTCGAAGAAAATCGATATCGGTCCGTTTGTGGAGACCAGGCCAATGAGCCAGATCCAGTCGGTCTTTGAAGAAGTTCACAAGGCCGGTTCCCCGGCTAAGAGGATGGTTCTGACGCCTGATTTTTAGGAAATGTTTCATGACAGGTACGCCATCCCCACCCTCGAACGATGAAAACATAGGTCAAGGTTACGGTTACGAAGCCCGTTTGGTTTAGGGTTAGAGGGTTACGTCAAGTTCTTAAGACGAACGACATAACCGAATGACGAAACGGGCATCTTTACCGTTGCCGTTAGGCAGAGCCCTTATTTTCTAAAATAATAAAAAGAGAAAGGAGGAATTTTTATGGCTTTAAACTGGATGCCGAGGGAGCATGAAATTAAATTTCACGATCGTCATAGCAAAGAACATTGGGGAACAGAGGCCCCATGCACGGTGTATGAGAAAAAACCATTGAAGGACCCGAAAGGCAATGTCATCAAGGGTCTCTATAACGCTTGGATCAGGCTCAATAACCCTGCTCAGTACAACTCATACACAACGGAGATGGTAAAGGGCGTCATTGCCGGTTTCGAGAATGCCTCCACGGACCGCTCGGTTGTGGCCGTAGTATTCACTGGAACCGGCCCCAATGCCTTCTGCACAGGTGGTAATACCAAGGAGTATTCAGAGTATTACAGCATGCGGCCCGAAGAGTATGGGGCTTACATGGAGCTCTTCAATAACATGGTCGACTCCATCCTGATGTGAAAAAAACCTGTCATCTGCAGGGTGAATGGCATGAGAGTGGCCGGAGGACAGGAAATCGGGACCGCCTGTGACCTCACGATCGCATCCGACCTTGCTATTTTCGGCCAGGCAGGTCCTCGCCATGGATCAGCACCAGTCGGTGGTGCCTCTGATTTTCTTCCGTGGTACCTGACCATCGAAGATGCGATGTGGAGTTGTATCAGCTGCGAGATGTGGTCTGCCTATAAGATGTGGCGAAAAGGCCTCATTACAAAATGCGTTCCTGTGATCAAAGATGACAAAGGCAAATGGCTGCGCAACCCGCAGATCATTACCGATGCCTATGTAAAAGACGGTGATCTCGTTTATGGCGAATACAAGGCCGGTGACGAATTCAAGCAGGCACGGGAATTGGTGAATTACAAGCTCAAAAACAACGAATTTGATTTTGCGCTTCTTGACGCAGAGGTGGAGAAGATTTGCTGGACATTTGCCAATCTCTTCCCCGGCTGTTTGATCATGTCTATCGACGGTGTCAGGAACAAGAAAAAATTCTTCTGGGATCAGACAAAGAACATAAACAGACACTGGCTGGCTGCCAACATGATGGGAGAGGCTTATCTTGGGTTCGGTGCTTTCAATAGCAAGAAGATTACGGGTACGGATACGATTGACTTCATCAAATACCGCCAGAATATTGCCGAAGGCAAACTCGTGGATGAGACATTCTTTGAGGAAGTGTTGGGCAAACCCCAGAAGAAGTAAAATCTAATTATCCCCTCTTTCCCCCCTTTATTAAAGGGGGGGTAGGGGGGATTTAGGAGTGACAGCGATGGCATTCAAACATATTCAAACTGAACTGAAAGAAGGAGTTGCTATCCTTACTTTGAATCGGTCTCCGCTGAATGTCCTCAATATCGAAATGATGGAGGAGATCAATACTTATTTTGAAGGATTGATGAGGGAGAAATCCCTGAAGCTTTTAGTCATTCAGGCCATGGGAAAGGCATTCTCAGCAGGGGTTGATGTTGGAGAGCATCTTGGCGATTTGGTTTATAAGATGATCGAAGTCTTTCATAAAATGTTCCGATTAATGGATGCCTTGAAGGTTCCTTCCATTGCTGTAGTAAATGGTTCTGCTCTGGGAGGAGGATGCGAGTTGGCCCTTTATTGCGATATGGTTATCGCTACAGAGAAGGCTAAGTTTGGACAACCTGAGATCCAGGTTGGGGTCTTTCCCCCCATTGCTGCATTGGTTTTCCCGAGGATGATTGGACGAAAAAAGGCGTTGGAGTTGATTCTCTCCGGAGATATCATTGGTGCTCAAGAGGCATTATCACTGGGATTGATCAATAAGATCGTTCCTGAGGCCTCCCTCACTGAAGAAGTAAATGGATTTATAGAGAAATTTAAGAAATTGAGTGGACTCGTTTTAAAACTGACGAAAGAAGCTACCCTCGCAGGTCTCAATGACGATATGGATAAGGGACTTAAAGTCATTGAGAAAATCTATTTGGACCGTTTAATGAAGACCCATGATGCGATGGAGGGACTTAAAGCCTTCTTAGATAAGCGAAAACCAACCTGGAAAGATAACTGATCCGTAGGGAGGCCTCCTTGGCCTCCCCAACCCATCTTTTAATCTCTTAGATTTAAACTCATAGGCTCCTAGCTTTTTACCCTGTAGAA